>JAODAU010000347.1 GCA_025463615.1 Microbacteriaceae bacterium
TATCACCGAACAGATCCCGGACGATCGCATCGCCTGGACGAGCACGCGCGGAGAAGTCGATCACGCCGGTGTTGTCACATTCCCCAGGCTCAGTGACGACTCGTCTCGCGTCGCTGTGCAGATCGACTGGCAGCCCGAAGGCTTCGTCGAGAGAGCCGGTGCGGCGCTCGACATCCCGGATCGGGCCGTGGAGGCCGAGCTCGAGAACTTCAAGAGGTTCATCGAGGCCGCGGGCACCGAGGGTGGCGCGTGGCGGGGAACGCTGGGGGACTAGGCCGGCGCCGATGGAGCGCTAACCCCGCTCAGGGTGCTGCTGCGTCTTGCGGGGCGTGCCGTTCTTGTCGTAGTGCTTCCACTCGCCCGAGCGCAGCCCGTCGACCCAGTCGCCCTCGTCCATGAGCGCGCCGGTGTCGTGCCAGCGCCTCCACCGGCCCACTTGCCTGCCGTCGGCGAAGTCGCCTTCCTGCAGCAGTTCGCCGTTCTCGCGCCACCAGATCCAGTGGCCGGTGAACGTGCCATTCGCGAACTGGCCTTTGGCCTTCTTCTGGCCGTTGCGGTACCAGTACTCGCAGGCGCCGCTCTTCTCGCCGGCGACGTAATTCTCGATGGCGCTGAGCTTGCCGTCGGCGAAGTAGACCTCGTGCTCGCCGTCAGTGGGTGGAGGGGAGTTCTTCATAGGACGACGGTATTACGGCGGCACCCACGGCAATAGACTCCGACCAACCGAAAGGATGGTGGGTGATGGTGCCCGAAATAAACTGGCTCGCGGTGGTACTCGCGACGGTGTCCAGCATGGTGGTCGGCTCGGTCTGGTACATGAGGAAAGTCTTCGGGGCCAGGTGGATCCGCCTCGCCAAGGTCGACGAGTCGACGATGGGTAATGGCGCCGCTGCCATCATCGTCACGGTGGTCGTGAGCTTCATCACCGCGGCGGTTCTCGCGGGATCGGCCGCGATCGCCCAGAACTTTTACCACGGCAACTTCCTGCTGAACTGCGTGGTCACGGGCGTCATCCTCTGGGCTGGATTCACGGCGGCGCGGTTCATCACCCACGACGTCTTCGAGCGCCGCCCAGCGAACCTGACGATCCTCAATCTCGCGCACGAGCTCGTGACGATCCTCGTCATGGCCCTCGTCATCGGAGCGTTCGGCATCAGCACCATCTGAGTTACCCCGACGACGTCGTGAGCGGGCCGTGTGGTTGCCTCAGCGGCCGCGCCCCGAGCGTGGCCTTTTCGCGGCCCGCTTCGGGGGCTTCGGCTCGGGAAGGGCCGGAGGCGTCGGCGTTCCGCGTGAGCTGTTTGCGGTGCGCCCGCGCACGATACCGATGAACTCTTCAACGGGCGGCGTGGTGTGCGCGGTGACCCAGGCGAGCGCGATGCGGGTCTCCGCGGCATCCGTCACCGGGCGGGCGACCACGTCGCGGCGACTCAGCGCACGCGCGACCGACTGCGGCATGACGGCGACACCCACGTTCGCTGCAACGAGCTCGACGGCCGCTGCCCAGTCCTGGTCGAGTACGGTCTCGCCGTCGAGGTCGGCGAGGGCGAGCGAATCGAGGGCCTCGACGGCGTGGCCCTTCGGCGCGACCACAACGGGCTGCTCGGCGTAGAGCGGGATCGTGGATAGCTGCTCGTGCTCGGCGGGGAGCCTCAGCAGGGCGACATCCGCGTCACCGGACACAAGAGCGGCGACGGCCTCAGCCTGCGCCAGCGGTCGAAGTTCGAGCGGATGCCGCGGCAGCCGTTCCCCCCACACCCGCGCCCACTTGCCGGGCGTGACCCCCACCACGAACGCGACGACGAAGGGCTCAGGCACAGCCACAGGCTACCCTTGGACCGTGCCAGACCAGACCATGAAGCCCGCTACCGCGGCCAGGAAACTCGGGATCTACCTGCCCGCCACGCCCGCGGAGTTCCAGGAGGGCGAGGTCACGCGCAGCGAGTTCCTCGAACTCCAGTCGACCCCTCCGCCGTGGCTCATGGAGCTGCGGCTCAAAGGCCCGCACCCCCGGCAGGTGGTGGCGCAGAAGCTGGGCATCTCGACCTCCGGTCTTGCCCGCGCCGGTGCGCCGGACGTCATGACGACCGCGGAGATCAAGTCCCTGCTGGAGCAGAAGCCCGAGTGGCTCGTGGTCGAGCGCGCGAGTCAGGCCCGTGTGCACGAGGAGAACGCGCGCATCAAGTCCGAGCGGGCGGCAAAGTCGCAGCAGCGCGAGAGCGGCGGGGGTCGCGGCCGCTAGTCTTTTCGTGGGGGACGGATGCTCGGAAACGCTTCACACGTGCTGGGGCGCACGGCCATGCGCCTGTGGCTCGCCACATCGTCTCAATCGTGGGTCGACCGTCCTGTGCCCGCCGGCAGCCTGTCCGCACACGCAGGCGGCCCAGACCCCGACCGCGTGCTTCTGGTCGGCGGGAATATGGCGGTGGGCTACGGGGTCCACTCCCACGATCTCGCCCTCGCCGGCCACCTCGCGAGGCAGCTCGCGGCGGTCACCGGTCGTGGCACCGATGTCGATGTGATCGCGCAGCCCAACATGGTAATCGGGGCATGCCTCAGTTCGCTCCGCGGGAGCGATCTCTCACGATTCGACGCGATCGTACTGACAATCGGTGGAACGGAGGCCCTCCAGCTGATGGGCCCTCGGCAATGGCGACGAGATCTGGACGCGCTGCTCGATCACGCCACCCGGAACGGCTCGACCAACACGCAGGTGTTCGTGCTCGGAATCCCGCCGATCGAGTCGGTCGGCTACGTCCCGTCGATCGCACGTCGGTTGGGCAGCCGACGTGCGAAGGCGCTCGACGAGCAGACCGTGCGCGCCTGCGAATCCCGCCAGCGGGTGACGTTCGTGCCGTACCGGTTACCCCCGGTGGATGACATCATGGCTGACGTGGACCGTCGCATCTTCGGGGCCTGGGCCGGCCTCCTGGTTTCAGCGATGGCAGGCCCGCTCAATGCCGGGGCGCGCGCACCACACGAATTGCCCTCGATCGACGAGTCGGCCCGGCAACGGTCGCTCGAAAGCCTCGGCATCCTCGACACCCCGGCGGAGGAGCAGTACGACAGCATCACGAGGATGGCGCGCGACCTCTTCGGAGTGAGCGGCGCGGCGGTGACCTTCCTCGATCGTGAGCGCCAGTGGGTGAAATCCGCGATCGGCGTGAGCGCGGCGGAGACTCCTCGCGCGGCCGCCTTCTGCAACGTGACGATCGCGCGGGGCGAGCTGTACGTGGTCGAGGATGCGAGCCGGGATCTGCACCCCTGGGTGGCGGGAGATTCCGGGGTCCGCTTCTACGCCGGCTACCCCCTGACCGCTCCCGACGGACAGCGGGTCGGCGCCCTCTGTGTCGTCGACACGAAGCCGCGCACATTCGATTCGGTAGATGCCGCCCTGCTCAGGGAGCTCGCCCTGCGCGTGCAGTCCGTGCTCTGGGCCGGCGTGCGGGCGGGGCAGCACCCTTAGACCGCGCTCGCGAGCTTGCGCACTCCGCTGTGCACCTGGATCGCCGTGACCACGAGCATGACCCCGAAGATCACCGCGAAGATGCCGACCGTCCAAACCAGGCCGAGCAGGGTGACGCCGGGGGTCAGCAGAATGAGGATCCCGAGCGCGATGCCGAAGATCACGCTGAAGACGCCCGCGACGATACCCCAGGTCTTCGCTCCGCCATCCGAGGCGCCCGCGGCAGAACGGATGGTCGCGATGCCCTGCATGATGTTCCAGATGACGATCGTCCACAACACGACGAGACCACCGAACGCACCCACGATGCCGGGCAGGATGAGTGCGGCAAGGCCGGCCAGTGCCGACAGGATGCCCTGCAACAGCAACCAGCCCCAGGCCTTGAAACTGTTGCGCACGCGAATTGCGTGACTGATCGCGATGACGCCGTCGACGAGCGCGTATGCACCGAACACGATGGCGATCGCGGTGAGCGCCGCGGCCGGCGCGATGAGGGCGATGATGCCGAAGGCGACCGCGAGGATGCCGCGGATGAGCACCCACCACCAGATGCCTTTGGCGAGCGAGAGGAGCGGATCGGCCAGCTTCCCGGAATCTGTCATACCTTCACCGTATCGCCGTGAGCGAACCGAACGGAAGGCCACTTCCGCCCTGTCGTATCCCGGTGCAAGACTGGGCCGATGTCGACCACCACCCTCGATTTCCAATCCTTCGCCGACTTCCGCCAGCGATTCTCCGGCGAGATCCTCGAGCCGGGTGATGCCGGCTACGAGGTTGCGAGCGTCGCCTACATGAGCATCGGCAGCCCCGCGCTCGTTGCCAGGCCCGCGACCCCGGACGATGTTGCCGAAGCCGTCCGCTACGCGGGCGGCCAGGAGCTACTGCTCTCCGTGCGCGGCGGCGGCCACCACGGCTCCGGCGTCGCGACCAACGAGGGTGGCCTCGTGATCGACCTGTCGGCGCTGGACGGCATCGAGGTGCTTGATGGCGGGCTTGTGCGTGTTGGCGGTGGTGCCAGGTGGGGCGACGTGGCAAAGGCCCTGCAGCCGCACGACCTGGCCCTCACCTCGGGCGACACGACGACCGTGGGCGTGGGCGGCCTGACCCTCGGTGGCGGCGTGGGCTGGATGGTGCGCCAGTACGGCCTCGCACTCGACAGCCTCGTCGCGGCCGAAGTCGTCACGGCCGCGGGCGACATCGTGCACGCGAGCGAGGAGGACGAGCCCGAACTGTTCTGGGCGCTGCGTGGCGGCGGCGGCAATTTCGGCGTGGTTACGACTTTCACGTTCCAGGCTCATCCGCTCCGTGGCGTGCATTCGGGGGCGATCCAGTTCGGCGAGGACGACCTGGAGGGGCACATCACCGCCTGGCGCGACGTGATGCGGGTCGCACCCGAGGAGCTCAACTCGACCTTCGTCACCTTCCCGTCGTTCGGCGAGGACATGCCCGGCGGCACATCGATACTGGTCTGCTACGCGGGCGACGACGAACAGGCTGCGGCGACGGCGATCGCGCCATTGCTCGCGATCAAGGGGGTCGTGAGCGGCGACATCCAGGGGAAGGCATACGCCGACGTGCTCGACGAGGCGCATCCGCCCGGCGGGCCGATCACGATCGTCGACAACAACGCGTTCGCAGCGGATCTCAGCGATGAGGCGATCGGCACCCTCGCCGCGGTGCATCGCGGCCTCGGTGGCGCGGTGCTCATGCTCCGCTACCTGCGCGGTGCCTTCAATCGGGTGGCGCCGGATGCGACAGCCTTCGCCTGGCGCGACAGTGAGGTGCTCATCGTCTCGGCGGCGTTCCTGCCGCCCGATGCGGTGGAGGCCGACAAGCAGCGCGTGCACGACCTCTGGGCGGCGACGGACCCGTTCACGGCCGGCTCGTACGGCAACTTCCTGAGCCGGGTGGACGAGAGTGCCATCGCGGCGATCTACCCGCCCGACACCCGTGCTCGGCTCGCGGCGGCAAAACATCACTACGACCCGTTCAACCTGTTCTGCCGCAACCACAACATCGCACCACGAAGGCTCGCCGAGAACTGATCCTGTCGCCGATGCCCTCCACTCCCTAGAATTGACCAGGGGGAGTGGATCACAGGGGGTGACCATGCTCGGCTACCTGCAGAACGGCATAGCCAGACCTCTCGTGCGCCTGTGGCTCGCATCATCCCAGAACTCCTGGCGCCAACTGCCGACTCCGCCGCGCGTTTCGGTCGTTCACGCTCCCGGAGCGGACCCGGACAGCGTGTTATTGGTGGGCAGTGGGATCGCCGTCGGCTATGGAGTGCTGTCGCACGATCTCGCGCTTGGCGGTCACCTGGCGCGCGCCCTCTCCGTGGGAACCGGCCGCGGCACCGACGTCGACATCATCACCGCTCCCGAGATGTCGGCGGCGATCGCCCACGCCGCCGTCGCCGCCCTCCAGCTCACCCGGTTCGACGCGATCGTTCTGACCCTGGGCGGCCCGGAGTCGCTGTATCTCGCGCCGAGACGAGCCTGGCGGCGCCAGCTCGGGGAACTCCTCGACGCGATCCGCGCGGGCGCGCCGAGTGTCGAGGTGTTCGTCGTGACCATCCCCCCTCCGCCCCTCCTAGTTGCGATTCCGCGGTATTTCGGGAAGCTGGCGTCGCGACACGGTTCGCAGCTTAACCACGACGCCCGCGTTCTCGTGAACGCGCGCCCGGGGACGCACGTGGTCCCGTTTCGGCCCAGCCCGGGTGATATCGCGGCCATGGCTAGTCGCCAGATTTATGACGAGTGGGCGTCGCTCATCGCCCCGGCCATGATCGGGCCGCTGAACGCACAGGCGCCATCCGTCCCGGAGAACATCGACGAGGAGGCACGGCAGCGCGCTTTCGACGCGCTCCTCGTGCACCCGGCTCGCGACGAGAGGTTCGACCGCATCGTCGAGACCGCGCGGGACCTGTTCGCGGTGAGCGGGGCATCCGTCAATCTCATCGACGGGGATCGCCAGTGGGTGAAGGCCGCCGCGGGCGTTCCCCGCCGCGACCTGCCACGCAGCGAATCGCTGTGCAGTATTACGATCCGTGGCGCCGGCCTCTTCGTCGTCGAAGACCTGTGGAGCGACACCCGATTCGCGAGCAATTCCTGGAAGCGGGGCGCCGTGGCGCCCCGCTTCTATGCGGGGTATCCGGTGACGGCGCCGGACGGCCATCGCATCGGCGCCCTGTGCGTGATCGACACCCAGCCCCGCGCCTTCGGCGATACAGAGGCCGCCCTGCTTCGCGAGCTCGCCCTGCAGGTGCAGGCGCTGATTTGGGAGGATGCGCGCGTTGGGAACATGGCGAATTCATAGCGTCTCCGGCGGCCCGAAAGCCCGTGTACCCAGCGTTTGCGCGTAGCGTGGACTATGTGTGCGAACCACGCACGCCACGGAAGGAACAGCAGTGCCAGAGTGCATCCACGGTTTCGAGGTCGGAATGTGCGACAGCTGTTACCCGAAAATCGTCCCCGAGAAGCCGAAAGTCACGCGCGCAGCAGCCGCGCCACGCCGCATCGCGGGCGTCACGACCACGAAAAAATCGATCAACGCGGCCGAGCACCGCATCTACCACGTGACCCACATCCGCAACCTGGAGGCGATCCTCGACACGGGTGAGCTTCGGGCGGATGCTCGTCCCGTCGTCGACGTCAACACCGATCTCACTCGCGAGCTGCGCCGCACCGCCGAGGTGAGTCCCGGGCAGAGCGTTGCAGACTACGTGCCGTTCTACCTCGCCCCGGAGGCGACGCTGTGGCAGGACCTCGGCAGCGGCGCGAGCGACGAGACCCGGTGGTCGGGCGCTGCGCGCGCCGCGGCATCCGCGGATTTCGTCTTCCTCGTGAGCACGGCGAAGGCACTCGGCGACGACGCCGTCATCACCGACGGCGACGCGGCCGGTACCTACACGCGCTTCGCCACCACTCCGGAAGAGGCCGGGCGGATGCTCGTGCGCCTGCACGACGACGACCGGGCTCGCGATGCCGAGGCCCTCGCGAAGGACTCCTTCGCGTTCGACGCCGTGCAGCTCATCGGTGTCGCGAACGAACCGATGCGGGACCGGGTCAAGGAGATGCTGCGCGACGCGGACTTCGGCACGAAGGTGGCGGTGTACCCGCCCTGGTTCCAGCTGGGCTAGCGCGGCTGCCGGCTGCCGGCTACCGCGGCTGTCGGCCGCGTACCGTTCGGCTAGCACCCCGGCCGCGTACCCCTCGACTACCGCCCGGCCGCGTACCCTTGGTTCCCGCGCGGATTCGCGGCCGCCCACAGGCCACCGGACTCGTCGACCCCGACGGCGGACAGTCGGCCGAGCGACCAACCGCCGGCCCGCGTGATCACGTGCCCGCGGGCCTCGAGTGCGGAGATGACGGCGTCGCCCAGGCGATCCTCGACGACCGCTCCGCCTGGCTCCCAGGTGCGCGGCCAGAACGAGTCGGGGAACGACGTCGTATGCAGTGCCGGAGCGTCGATCGCCTGCTGTGGCGTGTAGCCGCCGACGATCGTGCGCACCAGGTAGAGCAGCTGCCACTGGTCCTGCTGGTCGCCGCCGGGCGAGCCGAGGGCGGTCACCGGCCGGCCATCCCGGAGCACGAGCGTCGGGGTGAGCGTGGTGCGAGGACGCCTGCCCGGCACCAGGGATGAGGGTGCGCCCGGCGTGAGCCAGGTCATCTGCAGGCGAGTGCCGAGACAGAACCCCAGCCCGGGAATCGCGGGCGACGATTGCAGCCACCCGCCCGACGGCGTCGCCGAGACGATATTGCCCCAGCGGTCCACCACGTCGATGTGGCAGGTGTCGCCGCGGGTCTCGCCCGTGGGGGCGACGCCGGGCTCCGCTGCCGCAGATGCCGAAGCTGCCGCCGATGCCGAAGCCGCCGACGATGCCGCAACGCCCGAAGAGCCCGAACCCGCCGAACTCGCCGAAACCGCCGAGGCCCTCGACACTGTTGGCTCGCCCGATCCCACGGCGCCCACGGTGAGCGGCGGCAGGAACGGCTCGTGGCCGGGAACCGTGCCCGGCCGGAACTCGTGCGACGCGGCATCCCCGATAAGGGCCCGGCGCTCGGCGATGTATTCGGGGGAGAGCAGAACCTCGAGTGGCACAGGACCGTCCCCGAAGTACGCCTCGCGGTCGGCGAGGGCGAGCTTCTCCGCCTCCAGGATGCGGTGGGCCCCCAGCTCGGACGACGGGTCGATGTCATCGAACCCGTCGAGGATGCCGAGCATCTGCAGCAGCGCGGGACCCTGTCCCCAGCCAGCGGACTTGGCGATCGTGTGCCCGCGAAATTGGGCGGTGATCGGCGGCTCAAAGCTCGCGGCGAAGCCGACCATGTCCTGCGTGGTGATCACGCCGGCGTGATCACCACCGGTCGAGTGCCGGTGCGGCGTGCGGGCGAAGTCTCCGACGGCCGACGCCACGAAGCCGGCGCTCCAGGAGGTGCGGGCGCCGTCGATGCGATCCTCGCGGGTCGAACCGACGGCCGCCGAGACCAGCCGCGTGTACGTGCGGGCGAGAGGAAGGTTCGTGATGACCTCGCCGGGCGCCGGCGGGCGGCCCCGCGGCATCCACAGTTCTGCTGACGAGGGCCAGTGCTCCGCGAACAGGTCGGCCACCCGGGCGATCGTCGCCGCCACCCGCTCCAACACCGGATGCCCGTCCCTGGCGTACCCGATGGCGAACTCGAGCACGTCCGCGAGCTCCCAGGTGCCGTGATCGCGCAGCAGCAGGAGCCAGGCGTCCACCGCACCGGGGATCGCCGCCGCCAGCGCGCCCGCGCCCGGCACCAGGTCGAGGCCGAGCGAGCGATAGTGGTCGATGGTCGCCCCGGCAGGCGCAGGACCCTGGCCCATGAGCACGGTGGGTTCGCCGCCGGCGACCGCGAAGATGCCGACCATGTCGCCGCCGGGCCCGTTGAGGTGGGGTTCCACCACATGCAGCACGAAGGCGCCGGCCACCACAGCGTCGAACGCGTTGCCGCCGCGCTCGAGCACGGCCTGCGCCGAAGCCGTCGCCAGCCAGTGAGTGGAGGCGCTCATGCCAAAACTGCCCTGCAGCGTCGGACGGGTGGTGAAGGCCGGCGGCGGTGTGAACGTCATGGTCCTTCGAGGCTAGCCTCGATACATGACCAGCGAGTTCCGCACTGCCCCGATCGATAAGACCTCCGCCGAACGGCTCGCAGCTGTTGGCCTGCGGCTCGGCCTCGTCGACACCGAGGATCGCGCGGGCTTCGAGGCCTGGTTGCAGGCCGACTTCCGCGGATTCCATAGCGCGCCCCTGACCGAGGAGCTGCTCCCGGCGAACCTCGAGGGGCTCGCCTACCGCCGCACGACGGGGGTATGGGACGAGCGCGCGCTGCACGCGGCATCCCCGGTGGCGACCACCAACTCGTGGGTCGGCGAACTCACCGTGCCGGGGGAGCGCACCGTGCCTGCCTGGGCGATCAGCTCCGTGACCGTGGCACCGACGCATCGCCGCAAGGGCATAGCGCGCAACCTGCTCGAGGCCGAGCTACGCACCGCCGCCGGGCTCGGGATGCCGCTGGCCATGCTCACGGTGTCGGAGTCGACCATTTACGGCCGCTTCGGCTTCGCCCCGGCCGCGATGGCGGCGGAGTGGCGCATCGACGTGCGGCGAGCGAAGTGGACCGGGCCGCAGGCCCCCGGAGCCCTGCACTTCGTGACGATCGAGCAGTTCCGTGAGCAGGCGGCCGACCTGTTCGACACGGTGCGGCTCACCAGCCCGGGCGAGATCGACATGTGGGGGCTGCGCTGGGACGAGCTCACCGGCATCCAGGGACGCGACAAGGAGCGCGCCAAGAACCTGCGTGCTGTGCGCTACGACGATGCGGCCGGCCGCCCGCAGGGTTACGCGCTCTACCAGGTGACCGGCGGCGAGCAGGACTTCTCCGCTCATACCCTGTCGGTGGAGTACCTGCTGACCGCCACCCCGGACGCATACGCGGGCCTGTGGCGCTTCCTGCTGGAGGTGGACCTCGTCACCGAGGTGAAGGCCTGGCTGCGATCCGCCGATGAGCCGCTGCGCTGGCAGCTCTCCGACTTCCGGGCGGCGAGAGTATCCACGAGCGATCACCTGTGGCTGCGCATCCTCGATGTGAAGGCCGCCCTCGAGGCGCGTGCATACGCGGCGCCCGGTCGCTTCGTGCTCGAGATCTCGGATGACCTCGACTTCACGACGGGCCGCTGGCTCGTCGAGATCGCCGACGGTGCCGCGACTGTTTCGCCGGCAGACGACGCACCGACGGATGACGCACCGATCCTCGCCCTCTCTGCGAACGAGTTGGCCGCGCTCTACCTCGGCGGGGTTTCCGCGACCACGCTGGTCGGCGCGGGTCGCATCGCCGAGCTTCAGCCGGGTGCGGCGCAGGCGCTGGACACCTCGTTCCGCTCGCCCCGCACCCCGTGGTTGAGCTTCTGGTTCTAGCGAACGCGCTAATTGCCCCCCAAACAGGTGACACACAGGCTTCGGGCATACGGTGTGACGCTCTACAGGGTCGCCTCGCGGTCCGCGCATCATTCTGGGGGAATCGATGCACCACTTTCTGGCTCACACGATCGCCTCACCGCTGGCGCGCCTCTGGCTCGCCCAGTCCCCGTCGTCATGGCGGCTACTTCCCGTGCCGGCGGGCGCTCCGTCCGCGCACTCGGCCGGCATCAACTCCGACCGGGTTGCCCTGATCGGCTCCGGCATCGCCGTCGGCTACGGCGTGCGATCCAGCGATCTTGCGCTCGGCGGTCACCTGGCGCGTCAACTCTCGGCGTTGACTCGCCGCGGAACCTTCGTCGACATCATGGCCGCTCCGACCATGACGGTAACGGGTTGCGTTGCCGCGCTCGAGACGCTCGACTTGTCCCGGTACGACGCGGCGGTCATGACCCTGGGCAGCGACGAGGCCTTGCGTCTCGTGCCGGCGCGCCGGTTCCGGCGTGACCTCGAGCAGCTCCTCACGTACATCGAGGAGAGTGCCCCGCTAAGCCTCAACTTCGTCTTCGTCGCACTCCCCGCGATCCCGTCGATCAAGAAGCTGCCATCGGTCTACGGTCGGCTGGTCGGCCGCCAGTGCCGGAGGTTCAACGCGCAGCTGCGGATCGCCTGCGCCGCGCATCCTCGCGTCACCCACCTGCCTTTCGAGCCTGCACCCGGCAACCTCCTCAACGATGCCGGACGGCGCACATACGACCGGTGGTCGGCCCTCATCGCGCCGGAGGTCGCCCGGGTGCTCGATGCCCAGGCCCTCGAGCCGCCCCACGCGGACCTCACTCTGCAGCCGCACCGCAAAGACCTGACCCACGAACCGGAGCGCCAGCACGCCCTCGACGAGCTGCACATCCTCGACTCCGCACCCGAGGAGCGGTTTGACCGCATCGTCGCGTCTGCCCGGAACCTGTTCGGCGTCGCCGGGGCATCCATCACCTTCATCGACCACGAGCGGCAATGGACCAAGGCGGCCGTCGGCATGGGGGCGATCGACAGCCCACGGGGAAGCGCCCTGTGTGACACCACGATCTGCGGCGACGACGTCTTCGTGGTCGAAGACACGGGCTTGGATGCTCGCTTCATGGGTCACCCGTGGGTGGCGGGGATCCCGCACGCCCGCTTCTTCGCGGGTTACCCGATCGAGGCGCCCGACGGCTACCGCGTCGGAGCGCTGTGTGTGGTCCACACGAGTCCCCGGACGTTCTCCGCCAAGGACGGCTCCCTGCTCCGCGAGCTGGCGATGCAGGTGCAGGCGGAACTGTGGGGCACGGCGGCGGCCGTGCGGGGCACGCATCGACTTAGTCGTTGATTGTCGCGGTGATATCGACGCGGCGACGCGCCCCCTGGCCGATCACAGGCTTGCACAGGAGACGCACCGGTCGGCCGCGGGACGTGCGCGCAACCGGGCGAGCGGGATGTCGCGTCCGCATGTGACGCAGACGCCGTAGGCACCCGACTGGAGCCGCTCCAGCGCGCGATCGATCGCGGTGAGCTGTGCCCGGGCATCCGCCTGGAGCCCGACGATACGGGACCAGTCTGCCGACAGGGTTGAGCCCTCGGGGTCGTGCTCGTCATCGGCGGTCGCATCCGCGCGCGCGGCCCGGATGCCGTCGAGCTCGCCAGCAGTCGTGGCCAGGCCCGCCTCCATGCTTGCACGCCTCGCCAGGAGCAGCCGCTCGAACTCTCGACGGTCGATGTGACGCATCCCTCAATAATGCGACTGCGCCGCTGGGAATCGGCGGCCACCCCGTAGGAATGGGCGGCCACCCCGTTGGAATCGGCGGCCACCCGTGGGAATCGGCGGCCACCGTGCGAGGCTTGTTTCTACTATGAGAGCAATCGTCTACACCCAGACCGGTGACGCGTCCGTTTTGCAGCTTGTTGAGCGGGACATCCCGGAGCCCGGGCCCGGCGAGGTGCGCGTGCGCATCGTCGTTTCGGGCGTGAACCCGACCGACTGGAAGTCCCGCCGGGGTGCTGGTTCGGCCGTGTCCGATGCGACCGAGTCTGTGCCGAACCAGGATGGCGCGGGCGTGATCGACGCCGTCGGCGCGGGTGTCGACGCCTTCAAGCCGGGGGATCGGGTGTGGCTCGTGATTTCGGCATACCAGCGCCCCACGAGCGGAACCGCCCAGGAGTTCACGATCGTCCCCGTCGAGCGGGTCTTCGCGCTGCCGGACGAGGCAGGTTTCGATCTGGGCGCCAGCCTGGGCGTGCCCGCGGTCACCGCGCATCGTGCGCTGACCGTCGCGGAGGGCGGCCCTTCGCGCCTGCATCCGGGCGCCCTCGATGGCAGGCTCGTGCTGGTCGCCGGGGGAGCGGGTGCCGTCGGCAATTCGGCGATCCAGCTCGCCCGATGGGCGGGAGCCACCGTCATCACGACCGTCAGCAGCCCCGAGAAGGCGGCCCTCGCCGCAGCGGCGGGTGCCCACCACGTCGTGAACTACCGGGACGCGGATGCGGCTGAGCGAATTCGCGCGATCGGGCCGGTCGACCAGGTCGTCGAGGTGGCCGTGAGCAGCAATGACGAGCTCAATCGTTCCGTGGTGCGCACACGCGCCACGATTGCCACGTACGCCAACGACGGCGGTAAGCCCCTCACGGTCGAGGTCGGTCGGAGCATGCAGCTCAACCTCCGGTACCAGTTCGTGCTGGTGTACACGGTCGGCTTTGACGAGATCGCGGCTGCGGCCGAGGACATCAACGCGGCGATCCGGGATGACGCGTTCCGCATCGGTGAGCAGGCGGGCCTGCCCCTGCACCGCTTCCCACTGGAGCAGACCGCGGCGGCCCACGAAGCGGTCGAGAGCAACGCTGTCGGTAAGGTGCTGATCGACGTGAGCGAGGCGCCGGCCAGTTGATCCGGCCGGCGGCGGCCAACGAACGGTGTCTGGCGCCAACCCGTGGGCGTCAGGCGCCACTCATCACGCATTCATCCGTTCTCGTCGCCGCCGTTTGAGTTCACGAACGGCCCTCGTCTTACTGATGATCGGGATCCGTCTCTGCTCGGGGTCGACCGTGGGAGGTGGCACGAGGTAATAGTCCGCTCCGTCGCGTTCGATCCGCCACCCGTT
>JAODAU010000381.1 GCA_025463615.1 Microbacteriaceae bacterium
GGTCGGTCTGGAGGACGATGCCGATGTCCATGGCCCTACCTCGTCTGCGGGAAGCCGAGGTCGACCCGGCTGGTGGTGGGGGCGGGCCACCGCGAGGTCACGACCTTGGTCCGCGTGTAGAAGTGGATGCCGTCGGGCCCGTACATGTGGGTGTCGCCGAACAGCGACGCCTTCCACCCCCCCGAACGAGTAGTAGGCGACCGGCACCGGGATCGGCACGTTGATGCCGATCATGCCGACCTGGACCTCGCGCTCGAAGCGCCTGGCCGCGCCGCCGTCGTTCGTGAAGATCGCGGTTCCGTTGCCGTACCTGCCCGCGTTGATCAGGGCGACGCCGTCCTCGAACGTGGCGACCCGCACCACGCTGAGCACCGGTCCGAAGATCTCGTCCGTGTAGACCTTCGAGTCGGTGGGCACGTTGTCGATGAGGGTGGGGCCGAGCCAGAAACCATCGGATGCGCCATCCACCTCGATGCCGCGGCCGTCGACCACGACGGTCGCCCCGTCCGTCGTGGCGAGGTCGATGTAGCCGGCGACCTTGTCGCGGTGCTCCTTGGTGATGAGCGGGCCCATGTCGCAGCCGCGACGGCCGTCGCCGACCGTGAGCCCCGACATCCGCGACCGGATCTTCTCGATCAGCTCGTCGGCGATCGGCTCGACCGCGACGAGCACGCTGATGGCCATGCACCGCTCCCCCGCCGAGCCGAAGCCGGCGTTGACCGCGGAATCCGCGACGAGGTCGAGGTCGGCATCCGGCAGCACGAGCATGTGGTTCTTGGCCCCGCCGAGGGCCTGCACGCGCTTGCCGTTGGCGCTGCCGGTCTCGTAGATGTACTTGGCGATCGGGGTGGAGCCGACGAACGAGATGGATGCCACGTCCGGGTGCTCGAGCAGTGCATCCACCGCGACCTTGTCGCCGTGCACCACGTTGAAGACGCCGGCGGGCAGGCCTGCCTCGGCAAACAGCTCGGCCAGCCAGATCGAGGCCGACGGATCCTTCTCCGAGGGCTTGAGCACCACGGTGTTGCCCGCGGCGATGGCGATGGGGAAGAACCACATCGGCACCATTGCCGGGAAGTTGAAGGGGCTGATGATGGCTGCGACACCGACCGGCTGCTTGGTGGAGTAGACGTCCACGCCGGTGGAGACGTTCTCGCTGTACTCCCCCTTGAGCAGGTGCGGGAAGCCGGTGGCGAACTCGACGACCTCGAGGCCGCGCGAGATCTCCCCGAGCGCGTCGCTGAGCACCTTGCCGTGCTCGGCCGTGAGGATCTCGGCCAGGTCGCCCTTGCGCGCGTTGAGCAGCTCGCGGAACGTGAACAGGATCGACTGCCGCTTGGCCATCGAGGTCTCGGCCCACGCAGGGAAGGCGGCCTTCGCGGCCGACACCGCGGCATCCACGTCGGCGACGGAACCGAGCCGCACCTCGCGAGCGACGGTGCCCAGCGCGGGGTCGTAGACGGGTGCCGTTCGGGTCGATTCGCCCTCGTACGCGGCGCCGGAAAGCCAGTGGTTAACGATGTCCATGCGGCAATGCTAACCGCGTGATTCCGGGCCGGACGGCCGTTTTCACAACCCGTATTGTTCTCGAAATGTTTGTGGAGGAGAGGTCCCGGTCAGCCGCTCATGGCAGGGTTGACGGGTGCACGTCGACACCATCTCCCAGTCCCCGATCAAGGGCGGCCGCCACCGCACGCACCGCTCGGTGCAGCTCGAGCACACCGGCCCGGTGGGCGATCGCGAGTTCTGCCTGGTGGATGTCGCCCGCCGCCGCGTGCTCAAGACGGTCGAGCACCGCGCCATCATCGGCACCGAGGCCACGTGGGAGAACGGCATCCTCTCGATCGAGATCGACGGCCGCACCATCGCGGGCGCGCCCGTGGCCGCCGGCGAGGGCGAGTTCGACTACTGGGGTCGCCAGGCCGAGCTCGAGCTGCTCGACGGGCCGTGGGCCGCGCACTACTCGGCCCTGCTCGGCAAGCCGGTCACCCTCGCGCGCGGCCGGCGCCCCGGCGAGTTCGTCTACGGCGCGACCGTGAGCCTCATGACCACGGCCGCCGTACGCTGGCTCGAGAACCTGGGTGGCGGGGATGTCGACCCTGCCCGCTTCCGCTCCAACTTCACCGTCGCGGCCGACGGCGACGAGCCGGTCGAACGCGACTGGATCGGCTCCGAGGTGCGGCTCGGCGAGGCGACCGTGCGCGTGCTCGAACCCATCGGGCGCTGCGCCGTCATCGACCTCGACCCCGCCACCGGCACGAAGGACGCGCGCACGCTCAAGTCCCTCGCGAAGGCCGACCGTGAGCGCTACGGCACCCTGGAGTTCGGCGTCTACGCCGAAGTCACCTCGCCCGGCCTCGTGGTCGTCGGCGACGATGTGGCACTGGTCGGCGCGCCCGCGACGAGTCGCCCGGGGATTGTCACCCCCGCCTGAGACACTTGCGGCATGGATCCACTGCTCGCACTCATCATCGCACTCGTGATCGGCCTCGCCCTCGGCGCCGTCATCGGGGTGCTCGTCGCGCGCAACCGGCGGGGTGCCGCGGCTCCGGGCGAAGATCCTGCGCTCGTGGTGGCGCGGCACGAGACCGCGCTGGCAGAACTGCGGGCGGCCGAGGGTGCGGAGCGGGGGCGCATCGAAAGCGAGCTGGCGTCGATGCAGGCCACGGCATCCGCCCTGAAGGACCAAGTGATCGCCTCGCAGGAGCAGTACCGCGAGCTCGAGGATCGGATCAGGCGCGAGGCCGCGGCCGAGCGCGAGCGGCAGCAGTCCGAGAGCAAGGTGCTGCAGGCGCTCACGCCCGTGCAGGAGCAGCTGCGCACCATGCAGCTGAAGGTCGCCGAGATCGAGACCCAGCGCAGCCAGCAGCACGGCGAGCTCTCGCAGCAGCTGCGCAACGCCACCGAATCGGAGGAGCGCCTGCGCTCGACCGCAGAGTCGCTCGCGAGCGCCCTGCGCAACAACGCCACCCGCGGCGTCTGGGGCGAGACCCAGCTGCGCAACGTGGTGCAGGCGGCGGGGCTCATCGAGCGCGTCGACTTCGACGTGCAGTCGTCGATCACGTCGGATGCCGGGGCCGGCCGCCCCGACATGGTGATCCACCTGCCCGGCGGCAAGAACATCGCGGTGGACGCCAAGGTGCCGTTCACCGCCTACCTCGAGGCCAGCCAGATCCCCGTGACCGCCACCGGCGAGGAGGGCGCGAAGCGGGAGGCGCTGATCCGACAGCACGTGCGCGCCATCCGCGCCCACATCGACACCCTGGCGAGCAAGGCGTACTGGGGCGGGCTCGAGGCCTCGCCGGAATTCGTCGTGGCGTTCATCCCCTCCGAGTCGCTGGTCTCCTCGGCGATGGAGGCCGACCCCGGGATCATGGACTACGCCTTCGCCAAGAAGGTCGCCCTCGTCTCCCCCGTGTCGCTCTGGTCGGTGCTCAAGACGGTCGCCTTCAGCTGGCAGCAGGACGTGGTGACCCAGGAGGCGAAGATGCTCTTCGACCTCAGCCGCGAGCTCTACGGCCGGCTGGCGACGCTCGCCGGGCACGTGGAGAAGCTCGGCCGCTCGATCGAGAGCACGGTGAAGAACTACAACGGCTTCGTCGGCTCGCTCGAGCGCCAGGTGCTGCCCTCCGCGCGCAAACTCAGCGTGCTCGACGAGTCGAAGGTGCTCGGCACGAACCCCGAGATCGAGGAGTCGCCGCGCGACCTCACGGCCTACGAGCTGGTTGCCGAGCTCGACATCCTCGCCGAGCTCGAGCAGCGCACGGAATAGCCGTTACAGCCACTTCTCCGCGAGGTGGTCGGCCGAGACCCGGCGGATGGTGCCCGACTTGCCGCGCAGCACGATGCTCTGGGTGCGGATCACGGGGCCGAGCCGGCGTACCCCCGCGACGAGCCCGCCGTCGGTGACGCCGGTGGCCACGAAGTAGGTGTTGTCGCTCGTGACGAGGTCGTCGGCCTCGAGCACGCGGTCCAGGTCGTGGCCCGCGTCGAGCGCCTTCTGGCGCTCCTCGTCCGAGTTCGGGTGCAGTTTGCCCTGGATGAACCCGCCCAGCGCCTTGAGCGCGCAGGCCGTGATGATGCCCTCCGGGGTGCCGCCGATGCCCACGCACATGTCGATGCGGGTGCCGTAGAGCGCCGCGTTGATGCCACCCGCCACGTCGCCGTCGAGCAGCATCCGCGTTCCGGCGCCCGCCGCGCGGATGTCTTCGACCAGCTGGGCGTGCCGCGGCCGGTCGAGTACGGCGACCACGATGTCCGAGACGTCCTTGCCCTTCGCCTTCGCGAGCGCGCGGATGTTCTCGCCGATCGGCTGGCGGATGTCGACCACGCCGCGCCCCTCCGCCCCGGTGACGATCTTGTCCATGTAGAACACCGCGGAGGGGTCGTACATGCTGCCCCGGTCGGCGACGGCGATCATCGAAAGGGCGTTCTGGCGGCCGGCCGCGGTGAGCGAGGTGCCGTCGATCGGGTCGACGGCGATGTCCGCGGCCGGGCCGTGACCGTTGCCGACGTGCTCGCCGTTGTACAGCATCGGCGCGTGGTCCTTCTCGCCCTCGCCGATCACGATCACGCCGTCGAAGTTGACCGTGCCGAGGAACTTGCGCATGGCATCCACGGCGGCCCCGTCGGCGGCGTTCTTGTCGCCGCGGCCGATGAACGGAACGGCACGGATGGCGGCCGCCTCGGTCGCCCTCACCAGCTCCATTCCGAGGTTGCGGTCGGGGTGCAGGTAGAGGGAGCCGGTGTCGGTGTTCACTCTCTCAAGGCTAGCCACGGGGGCGTCGCGCCCACCGATCGCGGGCGTGAAACTTCGGGCAATCTTTAGGCGTACCGAAGGTCTGCCTGCGAGGGCGACCGTGCGATGCACCAGCGCAGGAACTCGAGCTGCGCGTCATCCACCCGCCAGCTGCTGCCGAGGCGATCGACGAGCACCTCGATGCCGGCGGGGAAACCGTTCGTCTCCCACATCCCGAGGTCGCCGCGCGGGAGCCAGCCGACGCCGTCGCGCCGGCCCGCGCACTCGGCGAGCATCACCTCGTATTGGAGTCGGTATGCCGCATCTTCCGCCATCGCGAAGCGGCCGGTCTCGATGGCGTCGCGCAGGGCCGCGGCGCAGGCGAGGTGTTCGTCCACGGTCAGGGAGAGCGCGAACTGTCCGTTGTCGAGCGTGTGTACATGCATGAGGGGTCTGTCTCCTTCGTCCTGATCCTTGTGACTGAAGAGACTCCGGCGCCGCGGCGCCGTGACGCGAAAATGAGCCGTCGGCACACCCCCACTTCGGGGGTCGCGTCGCCGCAATAGACTTCTGGTGACCGCGCGGCGTCGGCCGCGAGCGCTTCGAAGGAGACACCATGCCCGTTGCCACCCCCGACCAGTACGCCGAGATGCTCGACAAGGCGAAGGCCAACGGCTTCGCCTACCCGGCCTTCAACGTCTCGTCGTCGCAGACGATCAACGCCGTGCTGCAGGGCCTCACCGAGGCGGGGTCGGATGGCATCATCCAGGTCACCACCGGTGGCGCCGACTACTTCGCGGGCCACACCGTGAAGAACCGTGCCGCGGGCGCCCTCGCGATGGCCGGGTTCGTCACCGAGGTCGCCAAGAACTACCCCGTCACGGTCGCGCTGCACACGGACCACTGCCCCAAGGACGCCCTCGCCGGCTTCGTCGAGCCGCTCATCGCGGCATCCGAGGCCGAGGTCCGCGCCGGGCGCAACCCCATCTTCCAGTCGCACATGTGGGATGGCTCGGCCGTGCCGCTCGACGAGAACCTCGCCATCGCCAAGGACCTGCTGCCGCGCATGAAGGCGATCAACGCCATTCTCGAGGTGGAGATCGGCGTCGTCGGCGGCGAGGAGGACGGCGTCAGCCACGAGATCA
>JAODAU010000122.1 GCA_025463615.1 Microbacteriaceae bacterium
TGCTGCACGAAGAACCGCGCCGACTCCTCCGTCTCGAACCACGGCACCTGGTGGTGCCCGCCCGGGTTGGCGTGCAGCGACTTCTCCTCCGACGCGAACGCGTCGTACAGCGCGAATCCCGACTCCCGCGGGATCTCGGCGTCGTCCCACGGCAGCAGGTACTGCACCGGGATGCGGATGCCGCGAGCCGCCGCCAGCAGCTCGTCGTCGGCGAGCACTCCCCCGAACACCGCCGCGCCGATCCGCGGTTCGACCGCGGCCAGCCGGATGCCGGTGGCCGACGCCAGCGTGAGCCCGCTGTACCCGACGCGCCCGGTCTCGATCCCGGCCACCGTCCCCAGCGCGTCCAGGGTCGCGCACCACTCGGGCACCGCGCGCTCGGCGAGCGACGCGTTGAACTCGGCGACGATGCGGTCGATGGGACGGCCGGCGGCGCGGGCGTCCATCATGGCGGTGACCCAGCGGGCGTCATCCGCCGACCTCGGTCGGTCGCCGTGGCCGGGCGCGTCGATCGCGACGGCCGCGAAGCCGAAGTTCTCGACGTAGTACTTCGCGCGGGCGACGAGCGCGGCCGCTGCCTTGTGCAGCCCGCCCCCGTGCCCCATGAGGAGCAGCGGCGCGGGATCGGCGGATGCCGGCGACCAGAGCAGGCCGGTCACGCCATCCAGGGTGAAGGATCGTTCGGTGACGCCGTTCGACGACGTCTCAGTGGTGAAGTGCATTGTGGTGCCTTTCGGGAGTGCCTGGTGGGGGCGCTCCCGGCGACACCTGCGTCAGCCGACCTGCCGTGAACCGGAGGGGGAGCACCCGATGGATACTGCGTTCATGGGTCACACCTCCTCGACTGAATCACGGACCCTCGCAATGTAGCAGCCCTCGCCCATCCTCCGAAAGTCAACCCCGCGCCGGTTCGCGGGCGCGTGCCTATGGTGAGAGCAGGTGTCGTCATCAGCCCCCACCGCGCGCGGAAGGAACAGAATGGCGACCATCGTCGGCGTGACCGGGGGCCAGGTGCGCGGCGTCACCGAGGGCGGCGTGGAGTCGTGGCGGGGCATCCCGTACGCGCGTCCGCCGGTCGGCCCGCTGCGCTTCCGGGCGCCGGGGCCGGTGATCCCGTGGCGCGGGGTGCGGGATGGCGCCCGGTTCGGCACCGCTGCCAGCCAGTACGGCCGCAACCGGCTCACCGGCGCGGCATCGGCCGAGGGGTCGGGCGAGGACTGCCTCACCATCAACGTGCAGGCGCCCGAGGGCGGCGGCGAGCGGATGCCGGTCATGGTGTTCATCCACGGCGGCGGGTACAGCGCGGGGTCGTCGCGGGACTTCTCCGGGCAAGGGGAGGGGTTCATCCGGGCCGGTCCGGTCGTCTACGTGAGCTTCAACTACCGGCTCGGCGCGTTCGGGTACCTCGACTTCACGCGCTACTCGACGCCCGAGCGACCGTTCGAGAGCAACCTCGGGCTGCGCGACCAGCTCGCGGCGCTGGAGTGGGTGCGCGACAACATCCGCGCGTTCGGCGGGGATCCGGGCAACGTGACGGTGTTCGGCGAGTCGGCCGGCGCGAACGCGGTCACGACTCTCATGGCGGTGCCGCGCGCCGCGGGCCTGTTCGCGCGGGCGATCGCGCAGAGCTCGCCGCCGGACGCCGTCTACCCGCCCGCGACCACAGCGACCTGGGCCGCCGAGTTCGTGGAGCTGCTCGGCGCACCCGCGGGCGCCGACGACGAGACGGTGGGCAGGATGCTGGCCACGGCATCCGTGGACGCCCTGGTCGACGCCTGCACCCGGCTGCAGACGCGGGTGCCCGACGAGTACCCGGGCATGTTCTGCCTCGCGCCGGTGATCGACGGGGAGTTGCTGCCCGAGCATCCGATGGCCGCCTTCCGGTCGGGGCGCGCGCACCGGGTGCCGCTGATCATCGGCACGAACGAGCGGGAGGGATCGATCTTCCGCGGCCGCATCGACATCATCCCGCGGTCGCCCGCCCGCATCGGCGCGCTCTTCCAGCGCGCGCCCGTCGCGGGCCGGGAGCTCATGCGCGCCGCCTACCCGAACCTCGACTACCGCCGCAATGCCGCCGACTTCGGCGGCGACTACGGGTTCTGGTTCCCGTCGACGCGGCTCGCCGACTTCCACTCGCGGTTCGCGCCGGTCTGGTCGTACCGCTTCGACTTCGCGCCGACGGCGGTCAAGCTCGTCGGCCTCGACGCCACCCACGGGCTCGAGCTGTTCACGCTCTTCGACCGGCTCGACGTGCCGCTGGCCCGCGTGATCACGTCGCTCGGCGGGCGGCGGGACTACGCGGATGCCGGGCGCCGCATGCGCGCGCTCTGGACGAGTTTCGCGGCGACCGGTGATCCGGGCGAAGCCTGGCCGCCCTACTCGGAGGAGGCGCGGGCGACCCTCGTCATCAACGCGACCGACAGCATCGAACACGACCCGCGCTCGGCCCGCCGCCTCGCGTGGAACGCGTTCCTGCCGCACCTCGCCGACCGTGCATAACTCCTGCGGATCCCGCCGCGGTGCTCGTTTACCCGCGGATATGCGGGGGTTAGCGGCTGCGCGCAGGAGTTATGCACGGGCACGGCGTCGGTAGACTCGTGCGACATCGTCGAGCCCCCGAACGCGAAGGAGGAGCGATGGACGAGTGGGATGTCGCCATCATCGGCGGCGGGAGCGCGGGGCTGGCCGCGGCCCTCACGCTGTCGCGGGCGCTGCGCCGCACGCTCCTCATCGACTCCGGCCACCAGCGCAACCTCGCGGCGCCGCACTCGCACGGCGTGCTCGGGGCGGACGGGACATCCGCGGCCCGGCTGGTCGAGCTGGGCAGGGCGGAGGTCGAGGGCTTCGGTGCGCGCGTGGTCGAGGATTCCGTGGCATCCGTCTCCGGATCGAGCGGCGCGTTCGAGCTGGCCATGGCCTCCGGTTCGCGCGTGCGGGCTCGGCAGGTGCTCCTGGCGAGCGGCGTGACCGACCTGCTGCCGCCGATCGCGGGATTCGCCGAGCTGTGGGGAACCGGCGTGGTGATCTGCCCCTACTGCGACGGCTGGGAGGTGCGCGGGCGCAGCATCGGCATCCTCGCAACCGGCGCGAAGAGCGTCTTCCAGGCCCAGCTGCTGCGGCAGTGGACGGATCGTGTCATCCTCTTCATCAACGACATCCCGGTCGACG
>JAODAU010000406.1 GCA_025463615.1 Microbacteriaceae bacterium
CGAGCTTCGAGCTGCTGAGCTCGACCTGGCCCTCGCCGGTCTCGAGGCTTCCGTTCCAGGCGGTGCGGGCGGTGCGTGTAGGCATGCTTCCTCTTTCTCGTGGTTCTGGTTCGTTCCTACTCCCCCCAAGTGGATTTTCGTCGTCGTTGTTCCGAATTGTTCGCCCCAACGCCCACGAAATGCCACACGGGGTGGTGCTTAGGATGGCGGGATGAAGTGCGCAGTGGTGGGCATCGGGGGCGTGGCGCTGGGGCAGTACCTGCCGGCGCTCGCCGGCAGCGAGGGCATGGAGCTGGGCTACCTGTCCCGTGCCGAAGGCTCGACGAGGGCGGCGGTGGGTCGGTTCGGGGGCGAGGTGCTCGAGGGGTTCGCGGGGCTTGCGGCGTGGCATCCGGATGTCGCGTTCGTCACGGCGGCGGACACCGCGCACCACACGATCGTGCGCGAGCTGATCCGCGCCGGGGTGCCGCGGCTCTACGTGGAGAAACCCTTCGTGGCCAAGCGAGGGCAGGCCTTCGTGACGGATGACGACTACCGCGAGGGCGTCGCTCTGCTCGAGGAGGCGCGGTCCGCGGGTGTTGAGATCGCGGTCGGTTTCAACTACCGGGCGTTCGCGACGGTGCGCCGGGCGCTCGAGGCGACGGCCGACTGCGGCGCGGTGATCGGCGTGGAGGCGAGCGCGCACTACGCCTGCTGGTCGCACACGATCGACCTGATCGGGCTGTTCGCGGGGCCCATTCGCACGCTGAGCGCGCTCGCCGGCGAGCGCGAGCACGGCGAACCGCCGCTGCGAACGGTCGACCGGGCCGTCTCGTTCGTGACGGAGGGCGGGGCGGTCGGCGCCCTGCGGGGAACGGCCGGATCCGCGTTCGCCGACACCCTCCTGGAGCTCACGGTGCGGTTCGAGCGCGGGCGCGCCACCCTGCGCGACCTGGGCCTCTCGCTCGAGTTGGCCGACGAGCGCGGCGACACCACGCGGTTCACACCGCCGACGGATGCCTCCCGTTGGGCCCTCTACGACCGCTCGTTCGCCGACTCCATCGCCGGCTACCTCGCGACGGTGCGCGCGGGCTCGCCCCCGCCGGTCACGGGTGAGGATGGCGTGGCCGAGCTGAGGGTGGAGGCGGCCATCCACCGCTCCCTCGCGACGCACGCACCCGTCGAGCTCGCCCACCTCTGACAAGCCCAAGTGGCATTTCGTTGCCGTTGTCGCGAATTGTTTGCCCCAACGGCAACAAAAAGCCACATGAGGGGGTGTGGTGAGGCGCCCGCCGCAGGGCTAGCGTGAGCCGTGACCGTATCAGGACGGGGTGGCTCATGGCCGACGATCAGGCACGCATCCAGGGCATCATCGACGCGCACGTCGACGAGCTGAGCAAGCCGGGCGTGCTCAGCGTGCGCGCCGGCTACGAGGTGACCGGCGGCTGGTTCACCGGGCGCGAGGCGATCGTCGCCACGGTGAAGAAGAAGGGCGCGATGCCGCCCGACTCGGAGCTGCCGGACGAGATCGACGGCGTCCCCGTGGACGTGCGCCAGGCATCCGCCGCCAAGCGCCAGCAGCTCGAGGACCCGCGCGCGTACGCCGACTCGCGGCTGCCGTACCCCGATCACGGCGCGGTGCCGCTGTTCCCCCAGGAGCTCACGCTGCCCGAGGCGACCGGCCTCACCGAGCGCGTCTATGCGGCGGAGGCCGCCAAGCCACCCAAGCCGAACGTGCCGTACACGGCGCCGCCCGGCGTGCCGCTCGAACCGGTGCAGGCGAAGGCCACCGTGACCCTCAGCGCCAGTCCGGACAACGGATGGCCCACCCTCAAACACTTCCTCGAGGGCACCCAGCACTCGCTCACCGTGGGTCTCTACGACTTCACGTCCGCGCACATCCTCGACACCGCGACGTCTGCGCTCGCGGGCAAAGCCGTCAAGCTGGTGCTCGACCACCCGGCGCGCAACCCGTCCGCCGACCAGACCGACGAGCAGACCGCGGATGCGCTGCACAGCGCCCTCGGCACCCACCTGCAGCAGGCCTGGGCCCTCGACCGCATGGACCCGCTCGCCACCGCCTGGGTGTTCCCCACGGCGTACCACATCAAGGTCGCGGTGCGGGATTCCGCGGCGCTCTGGCTCTCCAGCGGCAACTGGAACAACTCCAACCAGCCCGACATCGACCCGGTGACCGTGCCGACGGATGCCGCGGCCGCGCGCCAGGGCGACCGTGACTGGCACGTCGTGATCGAGCACCCCGGGCTCGCGGCCACGTTCGAGGCGTACCTCGCTCACGACCTCACGGTGGCGGCCGCGCACAACGCGCCGCCGGCGGCATCCGCCCCGACGCCCGCGGCGGTCGGCGTGAAGAAGGCGCAGACGCCGCCGTTCGCGTCGTTCCAGCCGCAGAAGCAGGTGAGCGCAACCATGTGGATCACCCCGCTGCTCACGCCCGATCCCGGGGTGTACGTGAAGGCCGTGAAGGCGCTCATCCAGAGTGCGGCGACGACGCTGCACATGCAGTTCCAGTACATTGAGCTGCCGAAGGTGGCGGGCGACACGTCGGCGGCGTTCGCCGACCTGGTCGACACGGTGATCGCGCGGCAGAAGGCGGGCGTCGACGTGAAGATCATCATGAGCGAGTACGAGACGGCCGGCTACCTCGAGCAGCTGCAGGCCGCGGGCCTCGACGTGGTGAACGGCGTGAAGATCCAGAACAACGTGCACAACAAGGGGATCGTGGTGGACGGGTCGAGCGTGCTGGTGAGCAGCCAGAACTGGTCGACCGACG
>JAODAU010000409.1 GCA_025463615.1 Microbacteriaceae bacterium
CTTGTACTCGAGCACGAGCCGCTGGTTCTCGCCGATGCGGGCGTAGATGCTCGCGAGCGAGTCGGCGAGGCGGTCCTGGCGGCCGCGGATGTCCTGCTGGCCGGGGTAGTTGCTGCCGTCGGCGAGCAAGATCTTGAGGTCGCGCGAGCCGGTGGCATCCATGATGTCGATGCACTCGAGGTGGTGGTCGATCGCCTTCTGCCGGATTGCGGCATCCGTGTGGGTAAGGGAGCCGAACTTGTAGGCGTCATCCTGGAAGGTGTTGCTGTTGATGGTGCCGAGCTTGACGCCGTGGTCCTCGGCGAAGGCGCCGAGCGCCGCGTAGTCGTCCACCTTGTCCCACGGGATGTGCAGGGCGACCGTGGGCGAGAGTGCGGTGTATTTGTTGACCTGGGCGGCATCCGCGATCTTCTCCTGCGGGGTGCGCGGGGTGCCGGGCGTGCCGAACACCTTGAAGCGGGTGCCGGAGTTGCCGAAGGCCCAGGAGGGGAGCTCGATCGTCTGCTCGGCGAGCAGGCCCTCGATGTCGCTGAATTGCGCCATTGGAATTCTCTTTCAGTGTTGGTTAAATCGTTTCATTGTAGTGCGGATTGAATCGTTTCACAAAGCTGCGGGCTGTGCAAGCCCCGGTTTCATGAGGCGCCTAACTGGTCGTCGAGGTTGAACACCTCGACGAGGTACTGGGCGGGGGCCTGGTCGTCGGCGACCGGGCTCTCGAAGTGCTCGGCCATCGCGGCCTGCCAGCGCGCGTTGACCTCGGTCTGCGCCATGGCGGCCTGCGTCGCCGCGATGTCCTCGGCCTCGAAGTAGCCGGTGACGAGTCCGTCGTCGCGCAGGAAGATCGAGTAGTTGCGCCATCCGGTGTCCCGCAGGGCCTCGAGCATGTCGCGCCAGACCGCGGCGTGGGCAGCACGGTAGGCGTCGATGTGGTCGGGCTTCACCTGCAGGTGGAACATTGCGCGCTGCATCACTCCCACCGCCCTCTCGTGGACATGTCGACGTGCCTGTGCTCGATGCCGAGCAGCGACGCCGCGGCATGGATGTCGTCGGCCCGGTGCCCGACGCAGAGCGCCCAGTGGTGCCCGATCCCGGTCTGCGACCAGACGTCGACCCACTCGCCGGGGTCACCGCCGAAGTCGACGCGGGATGTCGTGTTGCCGATCTCGAGCAGGGGACCTGGCACCACGGTGCCCTCGCTGGTGATGAACGTGTAGCTGCCGTCGCGGTCCTGGCCGATGCCGAACGTCGTGACCGGCCCCTGCTTCACGTCGAACTCGACGGAGACGCCGTAGCCGCGCTTGCCGTGGTAGATGCCGAGCCCCCGCAGCAGCGGGTCGCGCTCCGAGATCGCGAGGTGCGCGGGGCCGTCGTGGCCCATCTCGACCACGCCGTCGAAGAAGTTGAGCGCCTGGATCTCGGTGAACGAGCCGCC
The DNA here is from genome assembly GCA_025463615.1 of Microbacteriaceae bacterium. The sequence goes on from JAODAU010000409.1 coordinate 1,433, forward strand.
CGCGCCGATGGTGTGCGCGGCGAGCATCGCGAGGCTGGTGCGCAGCTCGTACTCGCCCACGAAGGGGATGCCGCGGGCCGTCAGCAGCGAGGCCCCCAGGATCATGCCCGCGCCGAGCCGCTCGTGCTGCTCGCCCTTGAGCCCCCGGTGGTAGTAGGCGGCGGAGTCCAGCTCGAAGTCGTCGACGAGCCGGTCGAGGCCGACCGAGACTTTCGCGCCCCACGCGAAGTCCTCCTCCTTCACCGACGGGTCGATGCTGAACAGCTCGCGGGCGAGGGCGATCCGCTCGGCGACCTGGGCGTCGGTGACCTCCTCGACGCGAACCCGGAGGTCGTCGAACTCGAGCACCTCCACGTGGGAGCCGAACTGGGTGGAGACGAGGGTGAGGTCGGTCGAGACATCCAGCATGCCGGGGTAGAGGTGCCCCATGAGGCCGTGCCGGGCGGTGCGCAGGGTGGCGCGCACGCCGGCCGCGTGCACCCACTGGGTGATGCGGGCCCAGGCCGACTCCTGCTTCAGGTGGCCGGAGACGGAGCGGAAGGGGATGCCGGCGCGCCGGAAGACGTTGGCCACCTCGGGCACGGGGCACTGGCCGCAGTAGGCGAGCCACTTGCCCGTGTCGAAGTTGGAGTGGTCCATGGCCTCGGTGGGCTGGAGGTCGATCACGAGCACGGGGGTGTTCGCGCGCTGGGCGATCGGCAGCACCATCGAGGAGGTGAGGTAGGTGGTGAGGAAGATCACGATGAGGTCGCAGTCGGCGACGCGCAGCTTCTCGGCCGCGACGTTCGCCTCCTGGGCGTCGGAGACGAAGCCGACGTCGACGACCTCGGCGTCGAGCTCGTTGAACCGGGCCGTGACGTAGCGGCTCGACTCCTGCAGCTGCGGCAGGAGGTCGGGGAACTGCGGCCAGTAGGCGGCGAGGCCGCCCGCGACCAGCCCGATGCGGGTCTGGCGGCGCCTCTTGGCGGGGAGCAGGTCTCCCGCGGCGTGAAGGTCGGTCATGCGTGGCTCCGGTGGATCTGGGGGTATGGCTGACGTGAGGGGTGTCGCGCCCCGGGCTGATGATGGCCCGCCCGGGGCACGACGGGTGGTGCTGTCTAGAAGTTGTACTTGTCGATGTTGGCGGCGTTGAACTCGGTCGGGGGTCCGACGATCACCGTGTTGTCGGCGCCGACCTTCAGGGTGCCGAGGGCGCCCGCAGAGAAGGAGTCACCGACCTTTCCCGTGATCTTGCCGTCGACCAGCGCGCGGGCTGCATAGACCGCGGCCTCACCGATCTTTGCCGGGTCCCAGAGAGCGAACTCCTTGACGGTGCCGTCCTTGACGTACTGGCGCATCTGGTTCGGGAGCCCGAGGCCCACGAGCACGACCTTGCCCTTGTAGTCCGAGGTGCTGAGGTAGCGAGCCGTCGCCGCGATGCCGACCGTCGTGGGCGAGATGATGCCCTTGAGGTTCGGGTACGACTGCAGCAGGCCCTGAGCGACCTGGAACGACGTGGTGTCGTCGTCGTTGCCGTAGACGGTCGTGACGAGGTTCATCTTCGCGTACTTCGGGTTCGACTTGAGCTCGGCCTTCATGTAGTCGATCCACGCGTTCTGGTTCGTCGCGTTCGCGGTCGCCGACAGGATGGCGAAGTCGCCCTCGTTGTTGATCTGCTCCGCGAGCTGCTTCAGCTCGATGAGCGCGACATCCTTGGCGACCACCTGGTTGATGAACAGGCTGCGGCAGGACTTGGCGGTGTCGGAGTCGAACGTGATGATCTTCGCGCCGCCGGCCTTGGCCTGGTTGAGCGAGGAGCAGACGGCGTTCGGGTCGTTGGCCGCGATGGCGATCACGTTGATGTGCTTCTGCGTCAGGGTGTTGATGTAGCTGACCTGCGACGAGGCGCTCGCGGTGTTCGGGCCGACCACGGAGTACGTGGCGTTGACCTTGGGGGCGTTGTCCTTGCCGCCGCTGAGCTCGACATCCGTGTACGGGTTGTTGAGCTGCTTCGGCACGAACGCGATGGTGAACGACTTGGAGCTTCCGCCGGAGGATGACGGGGTACCACCGGAGGCGCAGCCGGCGAGGGCGACGACCGCCGCGGTGGTGACGGCGGCGATGGCGAGGACGCGACGAGGGGTGCTCACGGACTTACCTCCCGTCAGGTGAAATAACTTCATTGTTTTCCCTTTCTAGTGATCGGCGCCGGGTGCTCGGCGTCGACAGTTCACGCCGCCGAGGCGTCGTGCACGAGTTGTCGCGACCGCCGGAGCTCCGACGATCGGCGGATACGGGCGCTCACGCTCGGCGCGATCACCGAGAGCACCAGCAGGCTGCCGGTGACGATGGTGAGCACGGTGTCGGGCAGGCCGGCGAGCTGGAGCGAGTAGTTGACGGTGCGGATGATGAGCACGCCGGCCACGACGCCGACGATGCCGCCCGATCCACCGAAGATCGAGACCCCGCCGAGCAGCACGGCGGCAACGACGCTCAGCTCGAGGCCGGTGACGCTGTCGCTCTGGGCGCTCGAGTAGCGCAGCACCCAGAAGATGCCGGCGAAGGCCGAGATGCCGCCGCTCGCCACGTAGAGCCAGAACTTGGAGCGGCCCACGCGGATGCCGACGAAGCTCGCCGCCTCCTTGCTGAACCCGAGGGCGTAGAGCGCACGACCGAACGGCGTGAAGTGCAGGATGACGCCGAACACCACCACCACGATCGCCACGAAGATCATGAACGTCGGTATGCCCGTGCCCCCGATCGTCGAGGTGGCGAAGTTGGTGAGGTCGAGCGGGAAGTCGGCCACGGCGTTGTCGCCGATCACGACGAGGGCGAGCCCGCGGAACAGGGCGAGCGTGCCGATCGTCACGGCGAGCGACGGCAGCCCGATCAGGGTGATCAGGATGCCGTTGAACGCGCCCGCGAGCAGGCCGACGACGATGCATGCCACGAACACCCACCAGATGTTCCAGTGCGCGTCGTGGAACAGCACGCCCATCAGCGCGGCGGAGAGCCCGGCGATGCTGGCGACGGAGAGGTCGATCTCGCCGGTGATGATGATCAGCGCCATCGGCATCGCCATGAGCAGGATCGGCACCGCGTCGATGAGCAGGAAATTGACGGTCGCGACGCCGGCGAAGTACGGCACGAAGATGCTGGCGATGATCACGATGACGACCAGAGCGTAGACGGTGTTGGCGTTGCGGCCGAGCAGGATGCGCCGGGCCGAGCTCCTGGCCTTCACGGGCGCCGTGGTGGCGGTGGTCTTGGGGGCGTCAGACATTGCGGGCCTCGCTCACTCGCAGCTTGCGGGCTGTTCGAAGGGACAGGATCCGGTCGAGCAGGATCGCGGCGATGATCAGCACGCCGACGATGGCCTGCTGCCAGAACTTGCTCACGTTCAGCGCGGCGAGCGCACCGGTCATGGTGGTGAGGAGCACCGCGCCGATCGCGGCGCCGGTGACCGTGCCGCTGCCGCCGAAGATGGCTACGCCGCCGACGACGACGGCGGCCACGATCTGCAGCTCGAAACCGGTGCCGGTGTCGGCGCCGACCGAGTTGAAGCGCGAGGCGTACAGCACGCCGGCGAGACCGGTGAGCGCCCCGCAGGCGACGAAGGCGCCCACGGTGCGGGCGTTGACCTTGATGCCGAAGAGGCGGGCGGCATCCGTGTCCGAACCGATCGCGTAGAGGTCGCGACCGGAGCGCGTGGCGAACATGTAGATGGCGAACACGATCACGATCAGGAGGGCCAGGATCGCGAAGAGCGGCACGCCGAGCAGTGTCTGCACGGAGAGGTTGCCGAACTCCGGCGGCTCGTTGCCGATGAAGTACTGCTTGCTGCCGGCCCAGGCGTTGTTGATGCCGCGGTAGATGTAGAGCGTACCGAGGGTGATCACCAGGGCGGGCACGCCCGCGAGGGTCACGATGAATCCGTTGATCGCCCCGAGCACGGCCCCGAACGCCAGGCCGATCACGAACACCAGCGGCAGCGGGATGCTGGGGAAGGCCGCGAACAGCGAGCCGGTGCCGAACGCGGTGAGCCCGAGGATCGAGCCGACCGAGAGGTCGACGTTCTTGGTGATGATCACCAGCGCCTGCCCCACCGCCATGACGACGAAGATCGTCGAGTTGAGCAGCAGGTCTTTGACGCCCTGCACCGAGAGGAAGCGCGGGTTGACGATCTCGGTCGCGATGATGAGGATCGCCAGCGCGGCGAAGACCGAGAACTCGCGCGAGACGAAGATCCGGCCGATCGCCCGGCCCGCCCTGGCCTCGTGGACGGCGGGGGCTGCAGTGCTCATTTGACGGTCTCCGGTGACGCGCTCGCGGCGTGCATGACGGCTTCGGCCGTCGCCTCCGCGCGGGTGAGGGTGGTCGAGATGCGGCCTTCGTGCATCACGACGATGGTGTCGGCCATGCCGAGCACCTCGGGAAGCTCCGACGAGATCATCAGCACGGCGATACCCTGCACAGCGAGCTCAGAGATCAGCCGGTGCACCTCGGACTTGGTGCCGACGTCGATGCCGCGGGTGGGCTCGTCCACGATGAGGAAGCGGGGGGAGGTCGCGAGCCACTTGGCGATGACGACCTTCTGCTGGTTGCCGCCCGAGAGCGTTGCGACCGAGAGGTCCTGCGATCCGGTCTTGACCTGCAGGCGGCCGGTCCACTCCTCGGCTGCCGCGCGCTCGCGGCGCCCGTCGATGAGGCCGAACCGGGCGAGCTGCTTGCGCAGCGTGAGGGTCGCGTTGCGGGCGACGGAGAGGTCCATGACGAGCCCCTGCTTGCGGCGATCCTCGGGCACGAAGCCC
>JAODAU010000433.1 GCA_025463615.1 Microbacteriaceae bacterium
GTGACGTAGTCGCCCACGATGTCGGCGATGTTGATGCGCGCCCGCACCTCGTCGATATCGTTTCTGCGTATGAGCCCGGGCACCCCTCGATTCTAAGTTGCGCGGCGGACACCGCCGCCCGTGATCCCCAGATCCGGGTGGCGGGGCGGCTCAGTGGAGGAGGCGTTCGTGCCAGGCCATCGCCGACTGGTCCGTGAGCGAGGCCACCTGGTCCACCACCGCGCGCTTACGACCCGCGTCGTCGGATGCCTCGCGCCAGTCCGCGGCGAAGCCCGGGTCGAGCGAACCCTCACCGCGCTCGAGCAGGGTGTCGGCCAGCTCGGTGAGCACCTCCCGCTGCTGCGCGTAGATCGGCTGGCGGGTGTTGCGCGACATCACGAAGGCGGCCACGATGCCCTTGAGCACCGCGATCTCCGCCTGGATCTCGCGCGGCACGACCATCGACGCCCGGAACCGGATGAGGCTGCCCTCCCCGTCCGCCTCGCGCGTGGCCTTCACCGCGGCCCCCGCGAACCGGCCGATGAGCTGGCTGGTGAGGTTCTTGAGGCGCCCCTGGGCGCGTCGGGAGCCGTCCCAGTCGTTGAGCCAGACATCCAGCCGGTCCAGCCGGTCGAAGGCGGCGATGAGCTCGGCGTGCTCCAGCTCGCCGCCGATCCAGGCGAACATCGAGTCGACGAGGTCGTCGTGGTCGACGCGGGCGCCGAGGGCGGCGACGTCGATGTAGCCGTTGACGACGGCATCCTCGAAGTCGTGCACCGAGTAGGCGATGTCGTCCGAGAGGTCCATCACCTGGGCCTCGATGCAGAGCCTGCGCTCGGGCGCGCCCTCGCGCAGCCACGTGAACGCCTCGACGTCGTCGGCGTAGAAGCCGAACTTGGCGCGGCCGCTCGGGTCGCCCACGCTCGACGACGACGGCCACGGGTATTTGCAGCTGGCGTCGAGGCTCGCGCGGGTGAGGTTGAGGCCGTAGGAGCGGCCGTCCGGACCGAAGACCTTCGGCTCGATGCGGGTCAGCACGCGCAGGGTCTGCGCGTTGCCCTCGAAGCCGCCGATGTCCTCGGCCCAGGAGTTGAGCGCGCGCTCCCCGTTGTGACCGAAGGGCGGATGCCCGAGGTCGTGGGCGAGGCAGGCGGTGTCCACGACATCCGGGTCCAGCCCCAGGCTGGTGGCCAGCTCGCGGCCGACCTGCGCCACCTCGAGCGAGTGCGTGAGCCGGTTTCGCGCGAAGTCGAGCCCGGCCGCGGGCGACAGCACCTGCGTCTTCGCGGCGAGCCGGCGCAGGGCGCTGGAGTGCAGCAGGCGCGCGCGGTCGCGGGCGAAGTCACTGCGTCGACTGGAGTGCTCCTCAGGGAACCAGCGGGCGGTGTCGTGCTCCGTGTAGTCGTTGGTAACCGCGTCACCCGCCACTGTTGTGCAATTCTGCCTCTGCCACCTCGGCGCGCCGGGTGTCGTCGAGCTCGCGGCTGAGCAGCCAGCCGTCCGGAAGCGAGGGGCGCTTCGGGGTTCCGGCGCGACCGCGTGGGCCCTCCGCCGCCTCGCCCGGGTACGGCTGGCTCCAGTCGAGCAGGCCGAGCAGGTCGTCCAGCTGCTGCAGGCTCCCCACCGTCGCGAGGCTCGCCCGCAGGTCACCGCCCACGGGATAGCCCTTGAAGTACCACGCGATGTGCTTGCGGATGTCGCGGCACGCGTGGTCCTCGTCGCCGTCGAAGAAGTCGACGAGCAGCTCGGCGTGGCGGCGCAGGGTCGCCGCGACGACGCCGAGCGTCGGGTGCGCGACGGTGCCCTCGCCGGCGAAGCTGGACGCCAGGTCGCCGAACAGCCACGGGCGCCCGAGGCAACCGCGGCCGACGACGACTCCGTCGCAGCCGGTCTCCTCGACCATGCGCACCGCGTCGGCGCCCGACCAGATGTCGCCGTTACCGAGCACCGGAACCGACGAGATCGTCTCCTTGAGCTTGGCGATCGCCGACCAGTCGGCGTGGCCGCTGTAGAACTCGGATGCCGTGCGGGCGTGCAGCGCGATGCTCGCGACCCCGGCGCCCTCGGCGATGCGCCCCGCCTCGAGGTAGGTGAGGTGATTGGAGTCGATGCCCTTGCGCATCTTGATGGTCAGCGGGAGCGGGCCGGCGGCCTTCACCGCACCCTCGACGATCTCGCGGAACAGGTCGAGCTTCCACGGCAGCGCGGCTCCGCCGCCCTTGCGGGTGACCTTGGGCACGGGGCATCCGAAGTTCAGGTCGATGTGGTCCGCGCGGTCCTCGGCGACGAGCATGGTCACGGCATCCGCGACCGTCTTCGGGTCGACGCCGTAGAGCTGGATGCTGCGGGGAGTCTCCGACTCGTGGTGCTTGATCAGCCGCATGCTGCCCGGGGTGCGCTCGACGAGGGCGCGGCTCGTGATCATCTCGCTCACGTAGAGGCCGGCGCCGAACTCGCGGCAGAGCCTGCGGAACGCGGTGTTGGTGATGCCCGCCATGGGCGCGAGCACGACGGGGACCGCGAGCGAGAGGGGCCCGATCTGCAGGGGCCTCCCCGGGAGCGTCGTCATGGTCATGCTTCGATTCTCCCAGACTTTGCGGGTGGCTCGGCGCTCAGCGGCTGTAGTCGCGGGACTCGGAGTGCGTGCGGAACGCGTCCGTCGCCTCCTTGCGCCAGCGCAGGGTGACGGTCACGGGCCTCGGCTTCGATGCCGCGCCCTTCCGCTCGAACATGCCGGGCACCGCCGAGAGCTTGCGAACGAACTCGACCGGCACGTTGATCGTCACCGCCTCGCCCTCCGGGATCTCGCGCAGGGTGAGCAGGTCGCCGCCGTCGACCGTGGAGGCCAGCACGGTCACATCGCGCGCCGGCGCGTTTCCGTGGTTCACGATCGCGACCGCCGCCGAGTGCCAGGCGTGGCCGCCCGCCAGCGAGACGCTCGCGGGCCACTCGAGGTGAAGCCGCGCGCGGCGCTGGTACTTCCAGGTCTGCCGCACGGCCCAGCCCGCGGCGACCGCCGACGCGACCGACGCGATCAGGGCGAGGAGCGCCAGCACGAACGACGCGGTCGGATTCATGCCTCGACGCTATCGCGAGGCGACGACACGCGCCCCGCGACTGGCAGAATCGAGGGGTGACCAGCATCCTCTTCGTCTGCGTGCACAACGCGGGCCGCTCGCAGATGGCGGCCGCCTTCGCGCGGAGCCTCGGGGGCGACTCGCTCGAGGTGCTCTCGGCGGGCTCCGAACCGGCGTCGTCGCTCAACCCCGCCGTCGTCGCCGCCATGGCCGAGGTCGGCATCGACATCGCCGGCGAGACGCCGCGCCTGCTCGAGACCGACGACGTGCGCGTCGCCGACGCCGTGATCACCATGGGGTGCGGCGACGCCTGCCCGATCTTCCCCGGCAAACGCTACGAGGACTGGGAGCTGGTCGACCCGGCCGGGCAGTCGCTCGACACGGTGCGCGGCATCCGGGACGACATCCGCGGGCGGGTCGCCGGCCTGCTCGAGAGCCTCGGGGTGCGGAATGGCTGAGGGCCGCGACCGGGTAGCCGAGGATGCCGCGGCGCACGGCCTCGCCGTCGAGTTCGTGCAGCGACCGGCGGCGAACAGCCTCGAGGAGGCCGCCCGGATCCTCGGCATCGACCCCGCCGGCATCGTCAAGACGCTCGTGGTCAAGCGGCACGACGGCACCTTCCTGTTCGCGCTCGTGCCCGGCGACAGGCAGATCTCGTGGGGCAAGCTACGCGCCGTGGTCGGGGTGAACAAGCTGCGGCTGCCCGAGGCATCCGTCGCCCTGGAGGCCACCGGGTACGAGCGCGGAACGATCACGCCGCTCGGCTCGACCACCGCCTGGCCGATCTTCGCCGACTCGGCGATCGTCGGGCACCGGGTCGCCATGGGCGCCGGCGAGCACGGCTGGAGCGCTTACGTGGACGCCGACGCGCTCATCGCGGCGTACGGCGCCACGGTCGCCGACATCAGCGACTAGCCCCGAAGGGGGGTTGTCGAAGGCGTTCTCAGCTTCTGTACCGTGGGAGGGACTTCGACGAGGGGGGCCGCGATGTCGGACGCACTGGGCGCGTCTATCCCACCGGGCTGGTACGACGATCCGGCGGGCAGCGGGCTGCAGCGCTGGTGGAGCGGCATCGGCTGGACCGAGCACACGCACGACCCGGCGCCCAAGCCCGTCGCGCCGACCCCGTCGCCCGCCGACGACTTCGGGTACACCGGCGGCTACAAGCCGATGTCGGCGACGCCGGGCTACGACCAGGTGGTCGTCGCCACCGGCCCTGTGGGCAAGGCCTCCGGTAACACGTTCGGGGTGTGGGCGATCGCGCTGTCGTCGATCTGGTATTGGCTGCTGTTCATCGGTGCCGGTCTTTATCTGGTCGCGTCAGGGATGTACTCGGGCGTCATGCCGTCGGCGGGAGTCGAGACCATCCCCGGCGTCATCCCCGTCGAGCTTGCCACGTATGGCGTCTACATCGTCCTGCTCTTCGTGTTCGCGTGGCGCGACGGGGTCGCGCTGCGGAAGCGGGGCATCGCCGCGCCCTCGCCGCTGTGGCTCCTGCTCACCCAATTCGGCTACCTCATCCGGCGCAGGGTCGTTCTCAAACGCGACGGCGTTCGCTCCAATGCGCCCGGCAACGTGTTCGCGATTCCGATCATCCTCGCGATCATCGCGACGATCTCCACTCGCGCCATCCTGGCGGCAAACCCCGGACTACTCTCCGGGGTGTCGTCGAGCACCGTCATCGCCTCGCTGCAGCGGAGCGCTGCGAGCCAGCTCAACGCGCAGACCGGCACGACCTGGACGGTGACCTGCCCCCCGACTGCCCCCACGACAACGCCGGGGGCAACTTTCCTGTGCACGGCCACGGACATCTCTGGTCGCACGGCACAACTTCAGGCGACCGTAACGACACCCGATCGGTTCGCGCTCGCGATCGTCAGCCCCACGTCAAAGCAGACGCCGTAGAAAATCACTGCGTGGTGCTGGACTCCACGCTCATCACGAGGATGACCCGATCCACGCTGTCCGGCGGCGGCTTCTGGGCCGCGTTGCCGTAGCGGCGGCCGAGGGTCACGTAGAACTCGCCGGAGGGATCCGGGATCACCTCGACGAGCCGGCCGCGCACCTCCAGGTAGTGGAACGGGTTCTCCGGGTCGATGACCGACAGGCTCATCGACGGGTTGTGCTGCAGGTTGCGGAACTTCTGGCGCTTCGTGGTGTGCGTGAAGCGCAGCTGGTCGCCGTCGAACAGAAACCACATGGGGTTCACCTGCACCGTGTCATCCGGGCGGATCGTGCCCAGGGCGCCGTAGTTCGCGTCCTCGAGCAGGTGGCGATAGGCGTCGGGGACGACGTCAGACATCGTCGTCGTCAAGACGACGGTTCACCACGGTCTGCTCGTGGTGATCGGGGATCGCGCAGAACTCACCGTCGCAGGCGGCTGCGGCGGGGTCCCCCACGATGAGCAGGGGCTTCGTCGCATCCGTCACTGTGTCACTCTCTCGCTTGCTACCTGTGCGAGCACGTTAGCGAAGGTGTCCGCCTCCTGTGCGCCGGACACACCGTACTTGCCGTCGAACACGAAGAAGGGAACGCCCTGGATGCCGTACTCGTTGGCGAGGGCGACATCCGCCTTCACGTCGGGCAGGAAGCGGTGCGACTCCAGCGCCTCGGTCACCTCGGCGCGGTCGAAGCCGAGTTCGGCGGCGATCTCGACCAGGTCGGGGATGCGGCCCACGTGCTCGCCCTTGATGAAGTACGCCTCGAGCAGGCGCTCCTTCATCTCGAGCTGGCGGCCCTTCGACTTGGCGAAGTGGATGAGCTCGTGCGAGATGACGGTGTTCGTCTGGTGCACGTCGTCGTAGTGGTAATCCAGGCCGACGGCCGCGGCGATGCCGGTCACGCGGGCGAGCATCTGCTCGGCCTGCGTCGGGTCGATGCCCTTGCGCTGGGCGAGGTAGTCCATCGGGGTTCCGTCGAAATCGACCGGGGTGTCCGGGGCCAGCTCGAACGAGTGGTACTCGACCTCGACATCCAGCCCGGAGGCCTTCGCCCCCGCCTCGAACTTGCGCTTGCCGATGTAGCACCAGGGGCACTGCACGTCTGACCAGATGTCTACCTT
>JAODAU010000001.1 GCA_025463615.1 Microbacteriaceae bacterium
GCAAATCACGCGCACCGGAGCCGAGTACTTCGTGGTTCCGCCACGCTCCCTGGACCCGGAGCAGACACCGATCCCGGCGCCGGCGAAGGGCGTCGCGAGTGTGCGAGCGGCGTGAGCCTCATCGTGACCAGGGCGGCCGGGTCGGGGTCTTCGTTCCGAGAGACTGCGAATGCAACCGACGAAGCGCAGCTCCGTCGGCGCTGGGACGCTGCAGCTCCCGCTGCCATTGCTGCGCGATCGCGATGCGATCGCCATAGCTCCACCGCGCTGGCAAGCGACGCATCCGCAGGATGCGCCGCCGGAAGTCTCTCGGGAGGAAGACCCCGATCCGATCGCCCCGCCACGAAGCCCCCGAGCTACGCGCGCGCCTCGGGCTCCGTGCCCAGCTGCAGCCCCGCCGTGCGGCCGGATGCCTGCAGCATCGACTCGATCCAGTCGCGGTTCACCGACGGGGGCCGCGATCCGCTGAAGAAGAAGTGGATGGGGGTGCCGTTGTCGATCCAGATGGCGTGGCGGCCGCTGCCGCGCTCGAGGGGCGAGATCCAGCTGAAGAAGAAGTTCTCGCCGCGCCGCAGCTTGGTGCTGAAGACGATCTGGAGGTGCGTGAGGGTCCGGTCGTCGAACTCGAATTCCTGTCCGCCGTAGTGGAGTGATCCCACGAGAGTCCTTCGCCTGGTCCTGAGCCGCGGCGTGTATGCCGTGCGAGACGAATATATCCCGTCGGGCGCGCGTTTCCCGCGCCCGCGCTTTAGGCTCATCTGGTGATCGTGAACAGGCTTACCGTCGATGGCAAGGATTACTTCCTGCCGGACCCCGTCTCTGAACTCCGCGAGAAGATCCTGGAGGCCGTGAAGGCGGGCGGGGGATACGTCAACATCCCGCCGCTGCGCTCGGGCCCGGGCATCGACATCCTCTTCTCTCCGGGCATGCCGGTGACCTGGACTCAGATCGATGTGGGCGGCGAGACGGAGTCGGATGACTCGGCCGACGACACCGGTTTCGACGGCGCCGGCGACCTCCAGCTGTAACCGCTCAGGCCGGGTGGCCCGCCACTTCGAGCATCTGGGTGACTTCGTCCTCCGGCGACGGCCGGCCGAGCAGGTAGCCCTGCGCGCGGTCGCAGCCGACCTCGCGGGCGCGTTCGAGGTGTTCGACCGTCTCGATGCCCTCGGCGACGACTCGCAGCCCTCGCCCGTGGGCGAGTTCGACCAGGTCGCGCATGATCGCGTCACTGTCGCTCTGCAGGCCGTGTACCAGTGACTTGTCGATCTTGACCTCGGTGGCGGGCAGTCGCAGCAGCTGCTCGAGCGAGGAGTGGCCGATGCCGAAGTCGTCGATGGAGACGTCGACGCCGATGTCGCGGAGCACGCCCAGCCGGGCCGCGGCATCCTCGGGATCGGCGATGGCGCGCGACTCGGTGATCTCGACGGTGATCGACCGTGGGCGAAGGCTGAGGGTCGCGAGCTTGTCGGCGAGGTGGTCGAAGAAGGCGACGGAGCTGAGCTGGGACGCGGACACGTTGACCGCGACGCCGATGTCGTACCCGTCACGCTGCCAGTCGGCGGCGCAGCGGCATCCGTCGTCCAGCATGTAGCGGCCGATCTCGTGGATGGTGCCGTTCTCTTCGGCGTCGGCGATGAACGATTCCGGCGACAGCAGGCCGAGCGTGGGATGCCGCCACCGGCTCAGCGCCTCGACCCCGACGATCTGGCCGGACGCCAGGTCGATCTGCGGCTGGTAGTAGGCCACGATCTCGTCATTGCGCACGGCGTCCTGCAACCTGAAAACCACGTGCGCCCGCCTCATCGATTTGCAAATTCTTCCGCTCCCCAGACTGGTTTCACCCCACAACATTGTCAACGGGCCTTTATTTTTCCCGAAGAGCGCCTAGCATGCGCGAACGCGCGCCACAATCCCCCTCGATCCACGTTGCCGGGGTGCCCGGACGCGAGTTAATATTCGGGTGAGCCCACGCGGTGAGTCGGAGATCCAAGATCCGCACCGCGAGCGCAGTCGGAGAACAGCATGAGCTCGCCCGCCATCGGCCGCACCCGCGTCCTCGATCGCAACAACGTGACGGTCACCGGCAACCCGGCCGGCCGCCCGATGGTCTTCGCCCACGGTTTCGGCTGCAGCCAGGAGGTCTGGCGCAATGTGACGCCCGCGTTCGTGGACGACCACCTCGTGGTCACCTTCGACAGCGTGGGCGCCGGCGGCTCGGACCTGTCGGCCTACGACCCCGGCAAGTACGACTCGCTGCACGGCTACGCGGATGACCTGCTCGAGATCCTCGACGACCTGGACCTGCACGACGTGGTCTTCGTGGGCCACTCGGTGAGCGCCATGGTGGGCGTGCTCGCCGCGAACCGCGACCCGTCGCGCTTCGGCGCGCTCGTGTTGGTGGGCCCCTCGCCGCGGTACGTGAACGACGGCGACTACGTGGGCGGCTTCGAGCAGCAGGACATCGACTCGATGCTCGACACCCTCGACTCGAACTACCTCGGCTGGTCGTCGGCTATGGCGCCGGTGATGACGGGCAACGCCGACCGGCCGGAGATCGGGCTGGAGCTCACCGACAACTTCTGCAGCACCGACCCGACGATCGCGCGGCATTTCGCGCGCGTGACGTTCCTCTCCGACAACCGGCGGGACCTGGCATCCGTCACCGTGCCCACGCTCGTGCTGCAGAGCACGGATGACGTGATCGCGCCGCTCTCGGTGGGTCGGTACGTGGCCGACACGATCCCGCAGGGCGAGCTGGTCGTGATGGCGGCTACCGGTCACTGCCCCAACCTCTCCGACCCCGCGCTGCTGGCGGCCGAGATCCGGGCCTACCTCGGATGACGGATGTCGACCCGTTCGAGCGGGCCGCGTGCGGGCTCATCCTCGCCGACTCCGACGGCGTGATCGAGCGCGTGAACGCCACCCTGCTCGAATGGACCGGCTTCACCGCCGATGCGCTGCTCGGCGAGAAGTTCACCGACCTGCTGGTGCCGGGCAGCCAGATCTTCTACGAGACCCGCCACCTGCCCGTGCTGCACCTGGCGGGCGAGCTGCGCGAGGTAGCCCTATCGATGCACCGCGCCGACGGCGAGGAGCTGCCCGTGCTGCTCAACTCGCGCCTCGACGACGGCGTGATGTCGCTCGCGATCTTCGACGCGACGGCCCGCCAGAACTACGAGCGCGACCTGCTGACCGCGCGGCGCGAGGCCGAGGCATCCGAAGCCCGCGTGCGCGTGCTTCAGACCGCCTCGAGCGCGTTCGGCGCCGCGTCGACCGAGGGCGCGCTGGCGGAGGCGCTGGTCGCGAGCACCCGCGAGGCGCTCTCCGCGCCCGCCGTGGCCGTGATGCTGGTGGATGACACCGGCGGCACCTACCTCGCGGCCGGCGAGCACCCCCTCCGCGACTTCACGTTCACGGCGGAGGCCGTGCCCGAGCTCGCGGACATCCGCGGCGCCGGCGTCGTGACGGTCTCATCCATCGACGAGATCGAGGGGCGGTACCCGGCGCTCGCCGAGGCGATGATCGCGGCCCGGGTGGAGGCGTTCACGATCGTGCCGATGCTGGCCACGACCGGTCCGATCGGCGCGCTGCTCAGCTTCTTCAAGCGCCGGCGCGACTTCGACGAGCACGAGATGGACCTCCAGGTCGCGCTCGCGCGCCAGGCGACGCCGGTGCTGGGCCGCATCCGGCTGCAGGCGGAGCTCGAGGTGCTGGCACTGCACGACCAGCTCACCGGGCTCGCGAACCGCGCGCTGCTGCGGGAGCAGCTCACCGGCGCGCTCTCGGGGTCGCGGCGGCACGGGCATCCGCTGGCCCTGGTCTTCCTCGACCTGGACGGCTTCAAGTCGATCAACGACGGGCTCGGCCACAGCGTCGGCGACGCGGTGCTGCGGAGCGTCGCGCGCCGCATCCGCGAGGTCGTGCGCGCCGGCGACCTGGTGGGGCGGTTCGGCGGCGACGAGTTCATCGTGATCTGCGAGGACGCCGACCCCGCCGCCGCCCTGCAGATCGGCGAGCGGATCGCGGCCGCCGTGCGCGAGCCCTCGGACGCGCTGCCGGAGGGCTTCCAGATCACGGCCAGCACCGGC
>JAODAU010000009.1 GCA_025463615.1 Microbacteriaceae bacterium
CTGGCACCGCGACGACGTCGCCGCCCTCGCTCGCGGCATCGCGGCCCGCATCGACCTGGCGCGGGTGGACCTCGTGCTCACGGGTGGCGAGACCGCCCGCCGGGTGCTCGACGAGGCCGGCATCGCGGCGATCACGCCGCAGCGCGAGCTCGCCCCAGGCGTCGTGCTCAGCGGCGCCCCATCGGGCGGCTCCGTCGTCACGCGGCCGGGCAGCTTCGGCGGCCCGGATAGCCTCGTGGACATCATCACCGCCCTGCGGCCGGGTTTCGGCCGCGCCGGGTGGCCCCGTGGTCCGCGCACCGATCCCCGCACCGATCCCCGAACCGAGAGGACACCATGAGCAGCACCGAGCGACGACCCGTCATCGCCGTAACGATGGGCGACGGGGCGGGGGTGGGGCCGGAGATCTGCGTCGCCGCGGCGATCGACCCCGGCATCCTGGCGACCTGCAGGCCGGTCGTGATCGGCGACGCGGCACGACTGCGCCTGGCCGCGGAGATCATGGGGCTGGACGTGGAGATCGTGGTCGTCGACGCGATCGACGACGAACCCGGCGTCGACCCCGGCCGCATCGAGGTCATCGACCTCGGGCTGCTGCCCGCCGACCTGCCGTGGGGCGTGCTCTCGCCGGTGGCGGGGGATGCCGCGTTCCAGTACATCCGCGTGGCGTGCGAGCTCGCGCTCGAGGGGCGCGTGCAGGCGATCTGCACGGCGCCGCTCAACAAGGAGGCGCTGCACGCCGGCGGCCACCTGTTCCCCGGCCACACCGAGCTGCTCGCGTCGCTCATGGGCGTCGACGAGGTGTCCATGATGCTGTCGACGCCGAAGCTCAAGGTCATCCACGTCACGACCCACATCGGCCTGATCGACGCGGTGGCCCGCATCGAGCCGGGGCTGGTGGAGCGCACAATCCGGCGCGGCGACGAGGCCCTGCGCAGGGCGGGTATCGAGCGCCCGCACATCGGCGTGTGCGCGATCAACCCGCACGCCGGCGAGCACGGGCTGTTCGGGTACGGCGAGGAGGAGGAGAAGATCGCCCCCGGCATCCGCGCCGCCGTCGCCGACGGGATCGACGCGAGCGGGCCGCTTCCCGCCGATACCGCCTTCTTCCTGGCCGGCCGTGGCGACTACGACCTCATCGTGGCGATGTACCACGACCAGGGGCACGGCCCGATCAAGGTGCTGGGCATCGAGGAGGGCGTCAACATCACGGTGGGGCTCCCGGTCATCCGCACGTCCGTCGACCACGGCACCGCCTTCGACATCGCGGGGCGCGGAATCGTCGACACCCGCAGCATGGTCGAGGCGCTGCGCCAGGCGGTCGAGCTCTCCGCCGTCTGACCGCGACGCAAAAGAGGAGCGCCCCGAACCGGTCCCGGGGCGCTCCTCTTTCGTGCGGCGGGTGCCTAGCCGTTCAGCCAGTTGTTGATGAGCAGGGTGTCCGCGTTGTTGTACTTCGCGATCGAGTTCACGTCCTGCGCCACCGTCTTGCCCGTGTTCGACTTGCCGAACACGTTCACCAGCGCGGCGTTCGCGCTGAGGTTGGGCTTGCTCTTCAGGTTGATCGGCGAGACACCGTCGTTCTCGGCGATCGCCGCCGACGGTCCGGGCTGCACGGAGGCCTGGATGAAGTCCTCGGCCGAGAGCAGCTTCGTGTCGCCCTTCGGAACGGCGAACGCGTTCAGCGCGGTCACCGTGGTGTCCCAGATCGGCTGGATCTTGACGCCGGCGTTGAGCTCCACCAGCACGCGGGAGGCGACCATGATGTACATGCTCACCTGGTCGTTGGCCACATCCTGCTGCAGCACGCCCACGTTCGGCGCGAAGATCGTGTCGCTCTTGATGGTGTCCCACTTCTTGAGCGCGCGCGGCACGTCGAGCGGGTACAGCTTGTCGGCCTTCACCCCGTCCGCGAGCAGCGGGTACTCGATCATGCCGTCCTGCAGGTCGGAGACGACGCCGCGCTTGCCCGGGAACTTCTTGGTGTCGAAGAAGTCCTTGATGGTCTTCGGCGCCTTCGACGGGTCCGGGAAGTCTTTCACGTTGTAGGCGAGCATCGGCGAGTTGGTGAAGTTACCCACGTAGCACTTGCCGATCGTGCCGGCCGGGAAGTCCTTCGGGTCGAGCTTCGGCACGCTGAGCGGCTCGAACAGGGTGCCGCAGTTCTGGGTGGCGGCGTACGGGGCCACGTTCACGACGTCCCACTGGATGTTGCCGGTCTGCACCTGGGCCTGCACGGCCGCGACGCTGGCGGGCGAGGTGTTCTGGAACGTGACGTTCGGGTGGTCCTTCGTGTACGGGGTCTGCCAGGCGTCGATCTGGCCCTGCTGGCCGGCTCCGCCGTATCCCACGAAGGTCAGCGAGACCGGGCCGGTGGGGAGCTTCGGGGTGCTGGACGTGGATGCCGTGGAGGTCGGCGCCGCGGCGCCGCCCCCGCTGCACGCCGTGAGGAGCCCCCCGATGGCGACGATGCTCGCGACCACGAGCACCTTTCTCAAATTGGACGTCGTTGTCACTTTCGTGGTCCTTCCTCGCCGGCGGGTGCCGGCTTGCGATGCTGCGGAAGTGCAGCCGATGGTGATCGTTATGTGAACTTGTGGTGCGCAAGGGCGATACTTCGGGTTCCGCTCGCGAAAACCGCGGAGCGGGGCGATTCACTGCCGTTTCACTGAATTCCCACCGATTCTGCGGGGGAGGGGCCCATCGTCGGGCGCGGTCTCGCTTCTCGGTAATGTTCATTATGCGGCATTTAGGATCGTTATGCGAACACTAACTCCAAATTCCTGAAAATCACAAGAGGCGTTACCGTGTTGCGATCACCACGTGCCGCGGTGCTCGGGCACGCGCAGGATCAGCGGTGTCGAGAGCAGCAGGATGGCCGCGAACACCACGAAGATCTCGGCCAGCGCAGTGCCCGGCGAGCTGCCCTGCGCGGCTATCGCCGTCGCGATCGACACGGCAGCGATGCCGCCCGCCTGCCGGAACATGCCGCGCAGCCCGGTCACGGCCGATACCGCGTCGGGCCGCAGGTGCAGCGACGCGTTGTTGGATGCCGGCAGCGACAGCCCCATGCCGAGGCCCGTGATGCACGCGCCGACGGCGAGCCACGCGTAGGGCGAGACCCCGGCGGGCACGAGGGCGATCATCATCAACCCGCCGCTGATCGCCGCGAAGCCGATGAAGATCGGGATGCGGTACCCGGTGCGCCTCAGCATCATCACCGAGAGGCTCGCGATGAGGATCATGCCGATCGCCCGCGCCGTGAGCAGCGTGCCCGCGCCGAGCACGGGGATGCCGAACCGCTCCTGGGCGTAGAGCGGCAGCAGCGCGGAGAGCCCGAGCATGCACGCGCCGAACAGGAAGTTGAGCGCGTTCATCGAGCCGAACCCGCCGCCGATCAGCAGGTCGGCGGGGATGAACGAGACCGGCGATCGTCGGACGTGCCGCACGAAGAAGACCCCGGCCAGGATGCCGACGGCCGACGGCACGAGGAAGAACGGGCTGAGCCATCCGGAGCCGTCTCCGAGCAGCGTGATGCCGAGCATCCCGCCCACGATGGTGAGGCCCATGAGCGCGATGCCCACGACATCGATGCGCTCGGTGCGCCCGCGCACGTTCTTCGGGAAGAAGATCACGCCGAGCACGATGAGCACCGCCCCGACCGGCACATTGACGAGGAAGATCGTGCGCCAGGAGAAGAACGTGACCAGGATGCCGCCCAGCGCCGGCCCGATCACCCCGCCGATGGGGAAGATGCTCGAGAACATGCCGATGGCCCTGTCCCGGTCGCGCCCGAAGTAGTCGGAGACCAGCCCGGTGGCGGCCGGGATGAAGGCCCCGCCGCCGATCGCCTGCACCGCCCGCATCGCCACGAGCATGTAGATGTTCACCGACAGCCCGCAGAGCAGCGACGCGACGGTGAAGATCACGGCCGCGAGCAGGAAGATGCGCCGCCTGCCGTACATGTCGCTGATCTTGCCGGCGACGGGCATCACCAGCACCTGGCCGAGGGCGTAGACGGTGATCACCCAGCCGCCCCACTGCACGCCCGCGTGCAGGTCGTGCTGGATGGGCGAGAGCGCGGTCGCCACGATGGTCTGGTCCACCGAGGCCATCAGCAGCGCGATGGAGACGATGAAGAAGATCAGGTGGCGCCGGGGATGTCGGTCGTCCTCGACGCTCACCGGTTCACTTGATGGCCATGGCATTCGCCGGGGACCCGACACCCCCCACCAGGTTGAGCGGCTTGGCCGTGAAGAAGAACTCGTAGACGCCGTCGGCGGCGCAGTCGCGCGCGAGCTCCTCTAGGGCGAACATCTCGCCCATCGCGAGCCCGAGCATCGGCAGCAGCGGCCGGTGCAGGCCGCCGTTATGGTCGACGCCCTTCTCCGGTTTCGGCTGGCCGGCCTGTGTCACGTCGTTGTCGGGCGTGTACGGGAAGGCCTCGATGCCGAGGTTGTCCGCCGCGACCATGGAGAAGTGGTGGTCCCAGATCCATGCCACGATGGCCCGCGTGGAGGCGAGGCCGGGCACCTTCATGCCGGCCTTGAAGGCCTTCCTGGCCTCCTCATCCATGTGGGTGCGGCAGTACTCGGCCCAGCCGGTGCGGAACAGCAGGATGTCGCCCGTCTCGAACGTGACGCCCTGGGCGGCCGCCGTGGCATCCAGGTCGTCCACGGTGATCTCGGTGACCGTCGACTGGTCGATCGGGCGACCGACCGAGGCGAGGTAGCGCTCGACGTCGAGCAGCACGCCGCGGCCCACGATGCCGGTCTCGGCCCACTTCTGGATGCCGAGCGTCTCGTTGTTCGTCTCGATCTCGTCCCTGCCGCGCCCGCCGAACCACCCGGCGCCCGGGTAGCCGATGTGCCGCAGCGCGTCGATCTGCGTGGTGCCCTGGAGGTAGAAGGAGTCGAGCCAGTCGTCGAAGTGGAACGGGTTGTTCGAGAACAGGTGGTGCTGGTTCGGCGGCCGGGTGCCGGAGGGGAACGGGTCGAACTCGCTCAGCGTGTAGTCCAGGTTGATCGTGCGTCCCTCGCGGATCAGCCCGGCGGCCTTGCGCCGCACCTCGGGGGTGAGGAAGTTGATCGTGCCGAGCTGGTCGTCGCGCCCGAAGTAGTCCCACGCGGAGCCCGGCGGATCGGCCTTCAGCAGGTCGTCGTAGCTGGGTAGTGGCATCTCCTGGGTCACGCGTGCTCCTCTGTTCTGTTGTCGTGTGGTCCTGTCATTGCGCGGCTGCCGCCTTCGCGGGCTTCTTGCGGCGCCGGAACGCCAGCGGCAACAGGAAGGCGAGCGCCACGACCACCACGATGAGGCTGGAGGCGGCCGAGATGGTCGGGTCGATCTCCGAGGTGACGCTGTTGTACATCTGCACCGGCAGCGTCTCGAACGTGGGGGAGTGGATGAACACCGCGATCACCACCTCGTCGAACGAGGTGACGAAGGCGAAGATCGCTCCCGTGACGATGCCGCGGCTGATCAGCGGCGCCGTGATGCGCAGGAAGGTGTGCATCGGCGGCGCGCCCAGCGAGGTGGATGCCCGCCCCAGCTGCGGGTCGAGGCTGCCGAGGGCGGCCGTGACGCTCACCAGAACGAAGGGCAGCGAGATCGCCGTGTGGGCGAGCACGAAGCCGATCAGGGTGCCCGTGAGGTGCCACTGCAGGAACGTGATGTAGACGGCGGTCGCGATCACGATCGAGGGGGCGACGAGCGGGATCATCATGAAGGTGCGGGCCGCGCGGGCGAGCCGCCCGTGCATCCGGTCCAGGGCGAGCGCGGCGGCGGTGCCGAGCACCGTCGCGACCACGGCCGTGATCACCGCGACCAGCACCGAGTTGCCGAGCGAGGAGAGCCAGGCCGGGCTGGTGAAGAAGTTCTGGTAGAGGTGCCAGGTGAAGCCCACCGGCGGGAACGCGAAGGTGGTCGACGTGCTGAAGCTCATCGGGATCACGACGAGGGTCGGCAGCACGAGGAAGATCGCGACCACCACCCCGATGGCCTTGAGCCACCACGGGATGCTGTCGACGGCCTTCTGCGGGCGGCGGCGCGGGGCGCGCGCGGCCGTGACGGACTCGCCGGTCTGGACGGCGGCGTCTGCGATGACGGTCATCGGTTACCTCCTGCTGGTCTCGACGGGGACGGCGCCGATCGCCGTCACGGAGCCGCCCACGCGGTTCGCCCAGGCGACGAGGGCGAGCGTGACGACGAGGATGAACGTGCCGAGCGCACCGGCGCCGGCGAAGTCGAGCAGCTGCGTCGTCTCCTGGCCGAGGAGCTGGGCGACCAGCGACTGCTGCGGCGAGCCGACGAGGGCCGGCGTCACGTAGAAGCCACAGGCGAGCGTGAAGACGAGGATGAGCCCCGAGACCACGCCGGTGCGCGACAGCGGCCAGTAGATCTTCCAGAACGCCACGATGGGCGGCGACCCGAGGCCGCGCGCCGCGAGCAGCAGGCGCCTGTCGATGCCGCCGAGCGAGGCGTAGAGCGGCAGCACCATGAACGGCAGCATCACCTGGCTCATCGCCAGCACGACGCCGGTGGCGGTGCCGTAGAGCACCACGTTCGGGTTGCCGAAGAAGGCGAACAGCTGCTGCACCGGCGCGTGGTTGCCGAGCAGGATGATCCAGGCGAAGTTGCGCGCCAGGGCCGAGGTCCAGAACGGGATCAGCACGATGGTGAGCATCACGCCGCGGGCGCGCGGGCCGACCCGGGTCATCAGGTAGGCGTAGGGATAGCCGAGCACCAGGCAGACCACGGTCACGACCAGCGCCGCCACGAGCGTGCGCAGCAGGATCGTCACCGTGGACGGCACCGTGAAGATCTTCACGTAGTTCTCGAACGTGAAGGATGCCGGGGCACCGAACGCCGACGGCCCGAAGCTCCGCACCACGTTCTCGATCAGCGGCACCGCGAGCACGATGATGAGCAGCGCGAGCGCCGGGATCAGTAGCAGCCAGTTGCCCGATCCGCGGGGTCGACGGGCCGCCCGGGGGGTGGCGGCTCGTGCGGTCGTTGTTGTCATGCGAGTGTCCTCCTTGTCACTGCGCGCGGGCCGACGGGCGTCATCCGCCCACCAGCTTGCTCAATTCCTCGGCCGCCGAGCGGAGCTCCTGCACCAGGGGCGCCGAACGGTCGGATGTCGGCAGCATCCTGGCCGTGCCGATGAGGGCGATCGCGGCCTGCACGTCGCGACTGCCGAAGATGGGGGCGGCGATCGCCGCGAGTCCGAGGTGGCCGAGGTCGGCCCAGCCGAAGCGGTCGCGGCGCACCCTGGCGAGCTCGGCCTCCTCGGCGCGGGCCTCCGACTCGGTCATGCCGGCGATGTGCCGGGCGATCACCGACTGGTCGGACTGGAAGGCGATGAGCACGCGCGACTGCGCCGACTTGGGCGCGAGCACGGTGCCGACGCGGACGGTCACCAGGATGGTGCCGATCGCCGCCTCCTCGACGAGCGCCACCACGGGGCCGGAGCGCCCGAGCAGGCTCATCACCACGGTCATGCCGGTCGCGTCGGAGAGCTCGCGCATGATCGGCGGGGCGAGGTTGAGCACCTTGCGGCGCCCCGAGATGAAGGCGGAGAGCTGGTCGAGGATCGGGCCGGGCGCGTTCGTCTTGTCGAGGAATCCGGAGCTCTGCAGCGAGAGCAGGTAGCGGTGGGCCGTGGTGCGGTTGAGGCCGAGTCGCTCGGAGACGATGGCGACAGAGAGGTTGAGGGTGTCCTGGTCGAACAGTGCGAGGATCTGACCGGCGCGCTCGATCGACTGGATCGCGCCCTTCTCGGTCTCGGTGGCGAGCGAGGGCAGGCCACCCTCCGACGGCTCCCGCTGGGGGATCGCATCCACTTCGGTGCTCATTCGCTGACTCTCTTCGCTGAGGGCGCGCGGTGCTGCCTGTTCGTCGTCCAGACGCGGAATCCGGCATTCGAACCCGATTCCGCGCGAGGGACCTGCGCAAAGGCTCCGTGATTACGGGGTCTCACGTTCATTCTAGTACGAAGTGTGAACGAATTGTTCGTAATGTGGTCAGAATTGACGGTCATTCGGAGGCCCCCGGAACCAGCACGATCTTGCCGTAGGCGTGTCCCGCCTCGCTCAGCCGATGCGCGTCCGCCACGCGCTCCAGCGGGAACACCTCCTGGATGTCGAGCCGCAGCCTGCCCTCGGCCGCGAGTGCCGCCGCGTAGGGCACGGCCTCGCGCCGCAGCCGCTTCTCCTCGTCGCTGAGGTAGCCGGGAACGCTCGCGCTCCAGGCCGAGATGCCGTGCCGGTCGCGCCACTCCTTGACCACGATCTCACCGATGCGGCGCCGGTCGCGCACGAGGGTGAGCGACGACTCGAGGGCCTCGGGGGTGCCGGCGCCCTCGAGCACCACGTCCACGCCGCCGGGCGCGAGGGCACGCAGCCGGTCGAGCAGGCCGTCACCGTAGACGACGGGCTCGGCGCCGAGCGCGCGAAGCCTGTCCTGGCTGGCCGGCCCGCCGGTGGCGATCACCCGGGCGCCCCACTCGACCCCGAGCTGGATGCCGGCCTGCCCCACGCCGCCGGACCCGGCGTGCACCAGCAACGTCTCGCCGGCCTTCAGCCCGAGCGTGCGCAACACCTGGTACGCCGTGCCGACGGGGACGCCGATCGCCGCCCCACGCTCATGGTCGAGCCCGGCTGGCAGCGGCGCGAGCTGCTCCGGCGTCGCGAGCACGTGGCTGGCGTAGGCGCCGGGCAGGTCGAAGCCGATCACGTGGTCACCGGGGGCGTAGGCCGTGATGCCGTCGCCGACCGCGAGCACGGTGCCCGCGGCATCCAGCCCCAGCACCATGGTGCCGTCGAGCGGCAGGCCGTTGCTGCGCCAGCCGTTGCGCACCTTCCAGTCGACCGGGTTGACCCCGATGGCGCGCAGCTCGACCAGCACCTCGCCGGGCCCGGGCGCGGGGAACGCCTCGGGCACCAGCTCCAGCACCTCGGGGCCGCCGAAGCGCGCGATGCGCACGGCGACCCCCTGCGTTGCGGTCATCGTTCCCTGCTTCATCGTTACTTGCTCGGCGGCTCGGTGAATTTGGTGCCCTCGCGCACGAACTGGTTCGCGAGCAGGCGCGAGGCGATGCGCCACTGGCCGTCGGCCTCCTTCACGAAGTGGTCGTGGCAGTCGGTGACCGAGAGCGGCCCGTCGAACGGCAGCACCGGCTCGCCGTTGCCGGCGTAGAGGCGCAGGGTGTTGATCACGTCGGCCGAGTCCTCGTCCTGGCGCACCACGTGCACATTGCTGATCACGTGGCGGGAGAGGCGGTCGCCGCTCGCGCGCTGCAGGTAGCCCTCGTGGATGTCCTGCCGGCCGTGGATCTCGCGGCCGTCGAAGCTGAGCACGGCGTCTTCGGTGAAGTAGTGCTGCACGGTGGTCGAGTCACCGCAATCGATGTCGTACCAGATGCCGACGATGATGTCGTTGAAGATCGACTTGTTCTCTTGTGAGGCGAACACTGGGGTGGGTTTCCTTTCAGGGTGCCGTCGCGGCGACGGTCTCGCGCGCTCCGGGGTCGGTGGGGGTGAGCGGATCGGGAAAGCCGTAGAGCGCGCGGGCGTTGGCGCCGAGGATGGCGTCGCGCGCCGCGGCATCCGGCACCCAGTCGGGCAGCAGGTCGAGCAGGGCGGCGTCGTCCGGCATGAGCCGGTCGCCCATGTGCAGGTGCGGCCAGTCGCTGCCCCAGACCAGCCGGTCGGGTCGGTGCCGCACGAGCGCGCGGGCGAGCTCGGTGACGCCGTCGTACGGGAACTCGGCCGCCGAGGCGTACATCGGGCCGGAGAGCTTGACCCAGACGCGGCCGGTGTCGAGCA
Source organism: Microbacteriaceae bacterium (assembly GCA_025463615.1). Next base: position 9,825 of record JAODAU010000009.1, read on the forward strand.
GGTCGAGCAGGGTGCGGAGGGCCGGCTGGTCGGTGCCGCGGGCCGCGTCGAGCCCGCCGAAATGGTCGAGCACGAGGTCGTTCGGCAGCGCGAGCAGCCGCTCGGCGTGGGTCTCGAGCTCGCCGCGCTGGGCGATGAACTGCACGTGCCAGCCGAGGTCGTGCGCGCGCTCGGCCAGCCCGGGCTCGATGTGGCTCACGTGGTCGCCGGCCGAGTCGCCCACGAAGCGGATGCCGCGCACCCCCGCCCGGTCGAGCCGCAGCAGCTCGGCCCCCGCGGTGTCCGCCGCGAGCACGGCCACGCCGCGGAAGTGCTCCGGCCAGGTCTCGAGCACGTGCAGGAGGTGCTCCATGCCGCGGCCGTAGGCCCCCGCGCTCACGACCACGCCGTAGTCGATGCCGAGGGCGGCATGCATCGCGATGCAGTCCTCGGGCAGCGCGTCGGCGCTGAGGTAGGGCGGTGACGGGATGAGCGGGTAGCGCGACTGCGGGCCGATGAGGTGCACGTGGGCGTCGACGCTGCCGCGCGGCGGGCTGAACGACGGGCGGCCGGTGTCGCGGCGGGGAGGGGTGGCGGTGTGCGTCATCGGTGCCCCGCCTTTGCCAGGGACAGCGCGTGCTGCTCGCGGACGAACGGCGCGAGGTCGTCGCGGCTGGGGGCGATGCCGATGCCGGGCGTGGTGGGGATGGGGAGGCATCCGTCGGCGTCGATGGCGACCGCGCCGCCGATCGCGCGCAGCGGGTTGTCGCTCTGGTCGAGCTCGAACCAGGGGAAGCCGTCGCCGCGGGCCGGCAGCACCGCGGCGACCTGCAGCGACGCCGCCAGGTTGATGCCGCTGCCGAAGACGTGGGGGAGCAGCGGGATGCCGGCGGCGTCGGCCAGCGCGGCCAGCCGCAGCATCCCGGTCACACCTCCGCACAGGTAGAGGTCGGGCTGCAGCACCGCGAGGGCGCCGGAGCCGACGAGCGCCGCGGCGTCGTCGTATCGCCAGAGCGACTCGCCGCCCGCGAGCGGCACGTCGGTGAGCGAGGCGAGCGCGACGAACCCCTCGACGTCGGTGGAGGCGACGGGCTCCTCGATCCAGGCGACGCCGGAGCCGCGCGAGAGGCGCGCCAGCTCGGCAGCATCCTCGCGGGAGTAGCCGGTGTTGATGTCGATGGCGATCGCCACGCCGGGCAGGCGCTCGCGCAGCTCGGCGACGACGGCGAGGTCGGCGGCGGGCGTGACCCCCGCGCGCAGCTTGAGGGCGCGGAATCCGCGGGCCGCCACGGCGACCGCCCGCTCGACGATCCCGTCGAACGGGTCGCCGTCGACCGAGAGGAACGGGCCGCTCGCGTACGCCGGCACGGTGTCGCGCAGCACCTCGCCGGCCAGGTCGGCGAGCGGCACGCGCAGGGAGCGGGCGCGCAGGTCCCAGAGGGCGAGGTCGAGGGCGCTGCCGGCCAGGGCGTCCTCCCGGGTGGACGGGTCGAGGGCGATCGCGTCGAGGGCCGGGTCGAACGGGTCGGCACCGAGCAGCCGCCCGGCGAAGCGCGACTCGATGCTGCGCCAGGCCGAGGCGGGGTCGTCCTGCGTCTCGCCCCAGCCCGACGGGCCGCCGTCAGTCACGAGCTCGACGACCAGCGCGGTGCGGTGGCCGATCACGCCGACGCTGTTGCGGATCGGCGCGCCCATGGTCGCGGCCAGCTCGTAGCCGCGGATCTCGACGATGTTCACGGCGCGCTCATTCGCCGGTCACCGTGTGCACGCCGCCGAACACCTCGTCGATGCGGGCGAGCACGGAGTCGGGCAGTGGGGGCAGGGCGAGCGCCGCGAGGTTCTCGCGCAGGTGGTCGACGCTGCCCGTTCCGGTGAGCGTGGTGTCGACGCCGGGCGCCCAGCGGTTGTACCGGTAGCAGGCCTCCACCAGCGAGGATGCCGCGCCGGGCGCCGTGAGAAAGGCGACCGGGTCCGCGTCGAGCAGGGCCGGGTCGATCTCGCCGAGCGCGACGGACTCGTCGATCAGCTTCCGCATCCCCTCGGAGGTCGCGAGCGTGCCGCGCACGGCATAGATTCCCTGCAGCCCGACGCCCTTCGCGTTCGCCGCGGGCACGATGTCGGCCAGCGCCGTGTGGTTGACGAGGTTGAGGCCCACCATCATCACGTCGAAGTAGTCGTCCTGCAGCGCCCGCCGCAGCAGGTCGTGCTCCGGCTCCACGTAGAAGCGCTCCGAGATCGCCGTGCTGCCGATCTTGCCCTGCTCGCGCAAGCGCTCGAGCGCGGGCACCATCTCGGCCACGCAGTAGTCGTACTGGCTGGCCACCACGCCGTGCAGGTGCAGGATGTCGACGTGCTCGGTGCCGAGCCGCCGCAGGCTGTCCTCGACCAGGGCGATGAACTCGGCGCCGGTGATGAAGTCGTCGCCGAGGAACGACGTGCCCTTCTTCACGATGTGGTTCTTGGTGGAGATCACGAGGTCGTCGCGGCGGCCGGCGATCGCCTTTCCCACGATCTCCTCGGTGCCGTAGGCGAACGCGGTGTCGATGAAGGTGACCCCGGCGTCGATCGCGGCGTTCACCACGGCGACCGACTCGTCGAAGGTCTTTCCGTAGGCCTGCCCGAGCATGCTGTGGCCGCCGGTGCCGAGGCAGGCGACGCTGACGTCGAGGCCGGTGCGGCCGAGCGTGGTGTGGTCCATGGTTTCCATTTCAGTTCCGGTCCCTGAGGCTCTCGAAGGGGCCATTGCGTGGTGCGCTTCGAGAGCCTCAGCGACCGTTGTCCAGGAGTGCGAGCAGGTCGGCCTCGGTGAGCGAGCGCTGCGGCCGGCGGCCGTTCGCCGTCTCCCGCGCGAGTCGCTGCAGCAGCGCGTTCGCCGGGGTCGGCACGCCGTGCAGACGGCCGAGCAGCGTGACCTCGCCGTTGAGGTAGTCGGTCTCGACGCTCCCGGCGTCGCGGAGCAGGCTCTGGAGGGTCGAGCCGCCGAGCCGCGGCGTCGCGGGCTGCACCGGCTCGGGCCCCGGCACGACCTCGTCGGCGGCGGGGAGCGGGAGGCCCGCGGCCGCGAGCGCCCCCTCGGCCTCGGCGGTCATCCGGTCGACGACGGCCGGCGCGGGCCCGGAGCAGACGATCTCGATCGCGTTGCCCAGGTTGCGGATGAGCTTGAGGTGCTTGTAGCGCATCACGTCCGCGCTCACGTCGACGCGGAGGCCCGCGTTGCGCAGCGACCGCGCGATGGCCTCGGTGGCGGCATCCGCCCCGCCCGCGGCGAGCCCGATCTGCAGGATGCCGACCGTGGGCGCCGAGTGCGCCACCACCGTGCCGGGCTCCGTGAAGCTCGCCAGCAGCGTGACCGCGACGCCGTAGACCTCGTCGAAGTAGCGCAGCGCCTGGCGCTCGTTGTCAATGCCGTTCTGCATGCAGAGGATGCGCACGCCCCCGGGCGCGTTCGCCGCGATGTCGTCGAGGGCCGCGGCCGTGTGCTGCGTCTTGACCGTGAGCACGATGGTGTCGCCCGGCTGCGGGGAGAGCTCGGCCAGGGACGCGGACGCCCGCAGCGGCACCACCCTGCTGCCCTGCGGGTCGACGAGCGTGAGGCCCACATCCTGGATCGCGCGCAGGTGGTCGCCGCGCGCGACGAGCGCCACCGCCTCGCCGGCCAGGCTGAGCCGCGCGCCGACGACCCCGCCGATCGCTCCGGCGCCGTAGATGAACCAGGTCATTGCCCTGCCCTTCGATCGAGGTCGACGGCGAACGCGTCGATCGCGTCGTCGTCCCAGTGGATGCCGTGACCCGGCCGCGCGGGCACGCTCGCCACGCCGTTCACCGGGCGCAGCGGCTCGGCGATGATGTTCGCGAGGATCGGGAAGTCCTCCACGTAGACCGACCCCGGCGTGCTCGCCGCGAGGTGCACGTGCAGGTCGGCCAGCGAGTGCCAGGCGATCGGGCGCTCGGCCAGCTCGACGGCCCGCGCCACGTCGAGCATCGCGGTGATGCCGCCACCGAGCGCGGCGTCCGGCTGGTAGAACACGGTCGCGGTCTCTGCCAGGTAGCGCTCGAACGCCTCGACCTGCTGCAAGTGCTCGCCCGTGGCGACGGGGGTGCGGATGGCCCGCGAGAGCGTGCCGTAGTCGGCCACGCGCTCGGCCGGCATCGGCTCCTCGAACCAGTGGATGTCCAGGTCGTCGAGCCGTTCGCCCAGCCAGAGCGCCTCGGCCAACACCAGTCGCTCGCTGGCGTCGACCATCACGCGCGCGTTCGAGCCCACCGCGTCGCGCACGGCGGCGACCCGTTCCAGGTCCGTCTCCGGTGGAAGCGCGCCGATCGCGACCTTCACGCCGTCGAAGCCCTCGTCCACGTAGTCGAGGCTGTGCTGCACGAGCTCGTCGATCGTCATCCGCTGGCCGCTGCGGCCGGAGCCGTAGAACGGCACCTGCCGGTCTCCCGGGCCGAGCAGCTCGGCGAGTGGCACGCCCGCGGCCTGCGCGCGCAGGTCCCAGACCGCGATGTCGACGGCGGAGACCGCGGCCACGAAGGTGGTCGCGCCGAGCCGCCGGGTCGTCGCGAGCACGTCCGCGCGCACGGTGTCCCAGTCGTCGAGCGTGCGGCCGACGAGCGCCGGCCCGACCACCGCGCGCACCATGTCGCAGACGACGGACGCGCCCGCGTCGAGCGTGTAGCTGAACCCGGTGCCGCGCCTCCCGTCGGCATCGACCACCTCGACGAACGGCACCGAGATGCTGTCGTAGCCGAAGTAGCGCATCGCCGCGAGGAGCGGCACGACGAGGAGTCGCGCGCGAACGGAGGAGATCACTGCGCGGGTCACGCCCCCCGGGGAATCTCGCGCACGTCGTCGGCGATGGTGAGCGGGGCATCCGTCACGGCCTGCACGTCGGCGGGGGTGAGGCCGGGCGCCACCTCGCGCAGCACGAGGCCGTCGGGCGTCACGTCGATCACGGCGAGGTCGGTGATGATGCGGTCGACAACGCGCCGGCCGGTGAGCGGCAGCGTGCACTCCACCATGATCTTGGCGCTGCCGTCGCGGGCCACGTGCTCCATCAGCACGATCCCCCGGCGCGCGCCGTGCCCCAGGCCCATCGCCCCGCCCCTGCCCTTGACCATCTTGCCGGGGATGATCCAGTTGGCGAGGTCGCCGCCCACCGAGACCTGCATCGCGCCGAGCACGGCCGCGTCG
>JAODAU010000043.1 GCA_025463615.1 Microbacteriaceae bacterium
TCGGATGCCATCGGTGCGTTCCTGATCGGCCTCGTGCTGGGCGCCACCCGGTTCCGCGGGCGGATAGAGCAACTCGCGCTGCCATTGCGCGACGTCTTCGGCGCCTTCTTCTTTCTCAACTTCGGCCTCGCACTCGATCCGTCGACGTTCGGCGCGGTGTGGGTGCAGGTCATCGTCGCGGTCGTGCTCACGCTCGTGGTCAACACCCTCGGCGGCCAGCTCATCGCGTGGATCAACAAGCTCACGCCCGCGGAGGGTTTCAACGCGAGCGCGATGCTGCAGAACCGCGGGGAGTTCGCGCTCATTCTCGCCACCCTGGCGGTGAGCGCCGGCCTGGATGCCCGGCTCACCCCCTTCGAGGGCCTCTACGTTTTGATCATGTCGATCATCGCGCCGGTGCTCGCGGCAAACTCCGAGCGAGCGGGCGCAGTATTGTTCCGGAAGAAGCGCAGGGCGGCCCCGGCGGCCAAACGCTCCGACCAGCGGGACGCGATCAGCGAGGAGAACTTCGCGCTGCTCGAGGCCGCGACATCCGACCAGCCCGTCGACCCACCCACGGTCGGGGCCGACCGGGCGGACGTGGAAGAGGATGCCGAGTTGCTGGGCGCCGCGACCGCAGAGCACGAGGTCGACGACGACTACCCGGTGGATGACGTGCTGCGCCAGCAGGCCATGTCGCAGTCGGACGAGAACACCCAACGAACCAGAGATCCGGAGTACTGAGCAGCACATGTGGTCAGTCGCCCGTCGCCCCCGCTGGATCGGGATGCTCCTGCTCGCCCTCGCGCTCGCCGCGGTGTTTGCGGGGCTCAGCCAGTGGCAGCTCTCCCGCAGCATCCAGAACGGCACCATCGTGCATCGCGACACGGAGACCGTTGAACAGCTGACGGCGATCGAGAAGCCCGGCAACGGCGTGACCGACAAGCTCGATGGCCAGCTCATCTCGGCGTCCGGCCACTGGGCCGCCGCCGACACGATGGTGATCAGCGACCGTCTCAACGATGGCGATCACGGCTATTGGGTGCTCGGCCACTTCGTCGTCGAACGGCCGGGGGCGGATGACGCAGGAGTGCCGGTCGCGCTCGGCTGGACCAAGACCGCGGCCGAGGCGAAGCACGCGATCGGCGACCTGAGGCTCCCCACCGGCGAGGTGCGAGTGAGCGGCCGCTACAACGCCGGCGAGGCCCCGCAGGACAGCGACTTCACGCACGGCAAGGTCTCGACGGTGTCGGCGGCTGCCCTCATCAACACGTGGAAGACCGTGGACCCGGGCGGGATGTACGGGGGCTACGTCGTCTCCGCCGACCCGGCATCCGGGCTCACCGCGATCTACTCGCCCATCCCCACCAACGACGTCGAGGTCAACTGGCTCAACATCTTCTACGCGGCCGAGTGGATCGTGTTCGCCGGATTCGCGATCTTCCTCTGGTACCGCCTCGTGCGGGACGCGTGGGAGCGCGAGGAGGAGGAGAAGCGCGAGGCGGCGGAGTTCGCCGACCTGGTCAGCCCACGAACGGAAGTAAACTAAGGCAATGGCACTCACCCCCAAACTCTCGGATGTTCCCAAGATCCGGGGTGCGCTGAAGTTCTACCGTGTCTCGGCCTACGTCACCGGCACGCTGCTTCTGCTGCTTGTGCTCGAGATGATCCTGAAGTACACGCCGATCCACCGCGAGATCTACCTGGGCAGCCCGCAGGGCTTCCTCGCGCTCGTGCCGTGGAACCCGGCCGACCTGCGCAACCAGGTGAGCGGCATCAACCTCTCCACCGGCATCCTGATCGCGCACGGCTGGCTGTACGTCGTCTATCTGTTCTGCGACTTCCGCCTGTGGAGCCTGATGCGCTGGCCGTTCAGTCGCTTCATCCAGATCGCCCTCGGCGGCGTCGTGCCGTTCCTCTCCTTCATCGTCGAGCACTTCATCTCCCGCCGCGCGCTGCGCGAGCTCGCGGAGCTCGAGGCGCGACAGCCCGTTCCCACGACCGTCACGACCGCGGAGGCCACCAATTAGCGAGACAGACCAGAAGCCTGTCCTCGTCGTCGACTTCGGCGCACAGTACGCACAGCTCATCGCGCGCCGCGTGCGCGAGGCGAACGTCTACTCCGAGATCGTGCCGCACACGATCACCGCGGCCGAGGTGGCCGCGAAGAACCCGGCCGGCATCGTGCTGAGCGGCGGGCCGTCGAGCGTGTACGACGAGGGATCGCCGTCACTGGACCCCGGCATCCTCGAGCTCGGAATCCCCACCCTCGGCATCTGCTACGGCTTCCAGGTGATGGCGCAGCAGCTCGGCGGCGAGGTCGCGAACACGGGCCTGCGCGAGTACGGCTCCACCGCGGTCACGCTCGCCGACGGCGACAGCACCCTGCTCGCCGGCCAGCCGCACGACCAGACCACGTGGATGAGCCACGGCGACTCTGTCTCGAAGGCGCCGGAGGGCTTCACCGTCCTGGCGTCGAGCGCGTCCACCCCGGTCGCCGCGTTCGCGAGCGACGAGCGACGCATGTACGGGGTGCAGTGGCACCCCGAGGTCAAGCACTCGGAATTCGGGCAGCGCGTGCTCGAGAACTTTCTGCACGACGCGGCCGGCATCCCCGCCGACTGGAACAGCGCGAACGTGATCGAGGAGCAGGTCGCCCGCATCCGCGCCCAGGTCGGATCGGGCCGCGTGATCGTCGCCCTCTCCGGCGGGGTCGACTCGGCCGTCGCCGGTGCCATCGTGCACAGGGCGATCGGTGACCAGCTCACCGCGATCTTCGTCGACCACGGCCTGCTGCGGCAGGACGAGCGCCGCCAGGTCGAGGAGGACTACGTCGCCTCCACCGGCGTGCGGCTCGTCACCGTCGACGCCGTGGACCAGTTCCTCGACGCGCTGGCGGGGGTCACCGACCCGGAGCAGAAGCGCAAGATCATCGGGCGCGAGTTCATCCGGTCGTTCGAGAGCGCCGCATCCGAACTGGTTGCGGAGGCTGCATCCGACGGCGAGCCGATCAAGTTCCTGGTGCAGGGCACGCTCTACCCGGATGTCGTGGAGTCCGGCGGCGGAACCGGCACCGCCAACATCAAGAGCCACCACAACGTGGGCGGCCTGCCGGAGGACCTGCAGTTCGACCTGGTCGAGCCGCTGCGCACCCTGTTCAAAGACGAGGTGCGCGCCATCGGCCGCGAGCTCGGCCTGCCCGAGGCGATCGTCTCCCGCCAGCCGTTCCCGGGGCCCGGCCTCGGCATCCGCATCGTCGGCGAGGTCACGCGCGAGCGCCTCGAGCTGCTGCGGTCCGCGGATGCGATCGCCCGGCACGAGCTGACGGCCGCCGGCCTCGACGGCGAGATCTGGCAGTGCCCGGTGGTGCTGCTCGCCGACGTGCGCTCCGTGGGGGTGCAGGGCGACGGCAGGACCTACGGGCACCCGATCGTGCTGCGGCCCGTGTCATCCGAGGACGCCATGACTGCCGACTGGACCCGCCTGCCCTACGACGTGCTCGCCCGCATCTCGACCCGCATCACCAACGAGGTGGCCGGCGTGAACCGCGTGGTGCTCGACGTGACGTCGAAGCCCCCGGGCACCATTGAATGGGAATAACCCCGTCCCGGGCTGACCGCTAGCGACTCAGCACGTGGACAGTGACATCTGGGCTGTAGAGGTCTGCCCACGCTCGGTCGGCCGTGACGGCGATGCCGCCAACCGCCCTGGCCAGGGCGACACAGCTTCGATCAGCGAGTGACAGCCCCCTGGCCCTGGTCAGCGGCCAGAGTTCAGCGGTCTCCAGCGCGAGCCGGGCGTCGAGTGCGACGACGCCGATCCCGGCCTCGTTGATCAGCTCCATCACTTCGTCGACCGCGAGGCCCCGATCCGCCATCTTCTGCAGCACTTCGGCCAGATTCACACTCGAGATCAGCGATCGATCGAAGTACGTTTCCGCCTCGGCGCCCGCGGGCTCCTCGAAGAAGGCTGCAAGCACGGCTGAGGAGTCCAACACGTTCACTCGTTGATGTCCCGGGCCGCTTCCGCGCGACGCTCCGCGATGAGTTCGTCGACGACGGAGCCGTCCTTTTTGATCGGCGCGTTTCGCACGAGGGCCTGAAGTTTTCGGATCGCGGCCAGGCGGGTCGTCATGATCAGTTCGTCGCCGTCCACGCGAAAGGTGACGGTCGAACCCGGCTCGAGCCCGAGCGCCTTCCTCATGGCGGCGGGGATGACCACGCGACCCTCGGCGCTCACGGTGCTCGATTCACGTCGTTCGATGAGGAGATCTGTCATGAAGGGATTCTATGGCAGACGAGACGAAACATGGCAGAGACTACGCCCGGATGCCGGCCAGCCCGAGGTCGAGCACGCGGGAGCGTTGGGCCTCGTCGACGTAACTCACGGAGAGCAGCCCGGAGAAGAGCAGCAGCAGGTCGCTCGAGGTGATCTCGGGGCGCACGTCGCCGGAGGCCTGCGCCCGCTCGAGCAGCGGCTCGACCGAGGCGTAGAGCGCGCCGCGGGAGGCGCGGAACAGGTCGGAGTCGCGGTTGATGCCGTCGATCAGCGCGCGCTTCGTGGCCATGTAGCCGATGAAGCGGCGCAGCCAGACCACGAGGGCGTCCCAGGGCTCGAGCTCGCTGGCATCCTCGGCGGTCTTCGCCAGCGCCTCGATCTCGTCGAAGTAGACGGCGCCGAGCAGGTCGGCGCGGGTCGGGAAGTTGCGGTACAGGGTGGCGATGCCGACGCCGGCCTGGCGTGCGATCTCCTCCAGCGAGGCATCCGGCCCGTTGACGGCGAAGGAGTCCTTGGCGGCGGCCAGCACGGCCTCGAAGTTGCGGCGTGCGTCCGCTCGCTGCGGTCGCGGCGCTGCGACGGACGTGCGGGTCTGGGTGGTCATCACGACTTCCACTTGCTAAACGGAGGCATGCCTCCATATAATCGGAGGTACCCCTCCACTTTAGCACTCGTCACCGGACGAGTGAAGTGCTGTGCGTTCGAAAGGACATCATGTCACTCCGCACCCGGACCGCCCCGGGCCTCACCTTCACGGTGCTGGCCCTGGCCGCGGCATCCTTCTCCCTGCTCCAGTCCCTCATCAACCCCGTGCTCCCCACCATCCAGCGCGACCTGCACACCGACCAGTCGACGGTCACCTGGGTGCTCACCGCGTGGCTGCTCTCCGCCGCCATCGCCACGCCGATCGTCGGCCGCGTCGGCGACATGGTGGGCAAGCGGCGGATGCTCGTGGTCGCCCTCTTCACCATCGCCGCGGGCAACCTCCTCGCCGCCGTCGCCCCGACCATCGGGGTGCTCATCGTCGCCCGCATCCTGCAGGGTCTCGGCGGCGCGATCTTCCCGCTCGCGTTCGGCATCATCCGCGACGAGTTCCCGCGCGAGCGGGTGGCCTCGGCGATCGGTGCGATGTCCGCGATCATCGCCGTCGGCGGCGGGCTCGGCCTCGTGCTCGCCGGCCCGATCGTCGGGGCGCTGGGCTGGCGCTGGCTGTTCTGGATCCCGATGGCCGTGAGCGCGCTCGTCGGCACGCTCGCGCTCGTCTTCGTGCCCGAGTCACCGAGCCGCACCGGCGGTCGCATCAACTGGGTGGGCGCGACGCTGCTCGCCGGCTGGCTCGTTGCGCTGCTGCTCCCGCTGAGCGAGGCGCACGTCTGGGGCTGGGGATCGCCGCTCGTGATCGGGCTGTTCGTGCTCGCGGCGGTGCTGCTCGCCACCTGGATCGTCGTCGAGTACCGCTCGGCCAACCCCGTGATCGACATGCGGATGATGCGTCTCCCCGGCGTCTGGACCGTCAACCTCGTCGCGCTCCTCTTCGGCGCCGGCATGTTCTCCACCTACGCCTTCCTGCCGCAGTTCACGCAGACGCCCACCAGCACGGGCTACGGATTCGGCGCCACCGTCACCGAGAGCGGCCTGCTGCTTCTGCCGATGCTCGTCACCATGGCGATCACCGGGTTCATCAGCGGCCCGATCGCGCCGTGGGTGAGCTTCAAGCTGCAGCTCGCGCTCGGGTCGGCGGTGATCGCGGCATCCGGCGTGCTGTTCGTGTTCGCCCACGCGACGCCGTTCGCCGTGGCCGCGACATCCGGACTGTTCGGCCTGGGACTCGGGGTCGCGTACGCGGCCATGTCCAGCCTGATCGTGCAGGCGGTGCCGGCCAGCCAGACCGGCGCGGCCAGCGGCATGAGCGTCAACGTGCGCACCATCGGCGGCGCGATCGGCACGGGCGTGGTGAGCACCATCATCACGAGCCAGCCCGGCCCGACCGGTCTGCCGCTCGAGAGCGGCTACACCGACGGCTTCGTGGTGCTGGCGGCGTTCGCGATCGCGGCGGCGCTGGTCTCGGTGATCGTGCCCTCCGCCCGTCGAGCCCGCGCCGCGGTCGCCCCGGTGGAGGAGCTGCGCGTCCCCGCCGAGGTCGGCTGACCCCGCCGCATCCCTCGCCCTCGCTCGCTCTCTCGTACCAAATGCAGGTAATGGCGCCGCGAGCGCCGCGCATGGCCCCGGAAACCCGGGCCATGCGCCCGCGGTTACCTGCATTTGGTAGACAACACGCAGCCGTGACGCAGAAGGGCCGCCCCGTGAGGGACGGCCCTTCTCGCGGTAACCCCCGCTAGCGGCGGGCGAGGCCCAGGATGCGCAGGATCTGGATGTAGAGGAACACGACGGTGACCATGATGCCGAAGGCACCCGTCCACGCGTAGGCGCGGGGCGCGCCGCGCTCGACGCCGGTCTTGATCGAGTCGAAGTCGAGCACCAGCGAGTAGGCGCCCAGCAGCACGACCAGCAGGCCGATGATGACGCCGAGCGGGATGTGGATGCCGCCGAAGTTGAGCGCCAAGCCGTCGAGCCCGTAGGGGTCCTTCACGGCGCCGGTGAGCACGAGCACGACGTTGATCAGCGAGTACGCGACGTACGCGATCAGCGCGATGAGCACGACCTTGGTCGCGCGACGCGACGCGCGCACCTTGCCGCTCGCGAACAGCGCCAGGGTGACACCGACCACCAGCAGGGTCGCGATGACGGCCTGCGCCACGATCCCGTTGAACTGGGCGTTGTAGAAGGAGGAGATCGCCCCGACGAACACGCCCTCGACGGCGGCGTACGCCAGCACGAGCGGCGCGCTCGGCTTCTTCTTGAAGATGTTCACCATCGCGAGCACGAACCCGATGAACAGCGCCGGAAGGAAGAGCACCGGCACGAACCATCCGATGGCCGCGCCGCCCACGAGCACCGCGAAGCTGATCACGATCTTGACCATCGTGTCTTCGTAGGTCATGCGGCCGGCCTGGTCGGGCGTGGCGGAGGGCT
>JAODAU010000059.1 GCA_025463615.1 Microbacteriaceae bacterium
GTCGACACCGCGATGCGGTATGCGGTCTGCCGCTGGTCGGAGCGCACGAGTGGCACGATCCAGGCGAGGCGGGGGCGCGGCGCCGTGATCACGTTCACGACCCGGTCGCCGGGCCCGGACTGCTCGCGGCCGTCGGCGCGCAGTCGCACCGGCGCTGGTGAGTGGGTGACTTCGCGCGCCATTGGGCTGACCTTTCCACGATGAAAGCTTGAGCGTGCGGGTCAACCCTGACATGCTCTAGTCGGCTGTGATTCTCGAACCGCAACGATTCGAACTGAAACGTATCAGGTTACGTGATCATTGCCAATACCCTTTCCGTCGACGTTGACAGGACCCGCACATGACACCGAACCGCGAGCCGCTCCGCCTGGGTCTGGCCGTGCCGATGTTCGCCGCCCCCGGCATCCCCACCCTGCGCACGCCGAGCGTGGAACGCGTGGACTGGGCCCTCACGCTCGAGGCGATCCGGTCGGCCGACGCGCTCGGGTACGACTCGGCGTGGTTCTCGGACCACCTCTTCCACGGTCTCGACGGCGAGTTCCTGGAGAGCTGGACCACGCTCGCGGCGGCTGCGACGGCGACCCATCGGCTGAGGCTCGTGAACAACCACCTCGGCCTCGGATTCCGCGCCGCGCCGCTCGTCGCCAAGATGGCCGCGACGGTCGACGTGATCTCGGGCGGCCGGTTCGAGCTGTTCGTCTCGCACGGCATGCGCGAGCGCGAGCACACGAGCTACGGGTTCCCGTGGGAGCCGGATGTCGCGCGCCGGATGGCCCGGCTCGATGAGGCCGTGGGCGTCATCCGGCAGCTCTGGAGCGGCGTGCCGGTGAGCCACCGCGGCGAATTCTTCACCCTGGATGGCGCGCTCAGCACGCCCGCGCCGCTGCACGACATACCGGTCTGGCTCGGCGGACCGCTGGATGACGCGGTGGTGCGCACCATCGTCCGCCGCGCCGACGGCTGGAACTCGCTGCCGGCCTCCCTGGCCGACTACGCCGAGCGCGCGGAGATCATCGACGCCGCCTGCTCGGCCGCCGGCCGCAACCCGGCCACCCTGCGCCGCAGCCTGGAGACCCAGGTGCTGGTGCTGGACCGGGACTCCGACTGGGGCGACTGGCTCGAGCACTGGCGCGGGCTCCGGGAGAGGTCGCCGCTCGGCCTCGCGACCTCCGACATGTTCCCGCCCGGTGCGCCCGAACCGAGCGACGACGACGTCACGGCCGCCTGCTTCGAGAACTTCATCATCGGCACCCGCGACGAGGTCGCCGCGAAGCTCGCCGCCTACCGCGAGCTCGGTGTCGACGAGGTCGTCTGCTGGTTCATGGACTGGCCGCGCGGCGACTCCCTGCGGGTGCTCGCCGAGGAGGTCAGGCCGCTCGTGCAGAACCTGTAGCAGAATCGAAACGTTTCAGATACGCTAACCCCATCATCGACATTCGCGAGGAGGCGAAGGTGCGCAAGCTCGGCATCGCTCTGGTCGGGGCGGGCTTCATGGGCACCCGCCATATCCGCGGGTACGCCGCGCTGCACGACGCCGGTGTCGCCAAGGCCGAGGTGGTCGCCATCCTCGACCTCAACGGCGAGGTCGCCGAGCGCGCGGCCGACGAGGCCGAGATCCTGCTCGGGCGCCGCCCCACCGTCTACACCGACCTGACCGAGCTGCTCAAGGATGCCGCGGTCGAGGCCGTCGACATCGTCACCGACCCGCGCACCCACCACACCATCGCCGTCGCCGCGATGGATGCCGGCCGGCACGTGCTCTGCGAGAAGCCCCTCGCCCTCACCGTGCGCACCGCCCGCCTCATGATCGACGCGGCCGAGCGCAACCACGTCGTGCTGGCCACCGGAGAGAACTACCGCCGTGGCGGCGCGAATCGCCTGGCCCGCGCCGTGCTCGACGCCGGCCTGCTCGGCCACGTGCACCTCATGCGCGAGGTGCGCATCGGCGGCGACGCCGGCGTGATCATCAGCAAGTGGCGGCACATGAAGGCCAGCGGCGCGATCGGCCTCGACATGAGCATCCACTACGCCGACATCATCGAGTACCTGCTCGGCCCGGTCGACCGGGTCTGGGGCCGCGGCATCATCGCCGAGTCGATGCGGTTCCCCGCCGACGGATCCGACGCGATCGTGCCCGACGGCGAGGACTCGATCCTCGCCTCGATGCGCACCCGCTCCGACGTGGACGTGCAGCTCGCCTACCTGCCCTCGGGCCCGGGCGTTCACTTCAGCGAGCGCACGGTGCACGGCACGGCCGGCTCGATGTCCGTGCCGCCCGACCGCACCGACGGCGACGTGGTGGTCACGCTCGGCGACCGCGTGCTGGTCGGCGCCGACCTGGTCGAGGCGGTCGGCGACCACCTGAAACTCTCCGAGGCGACGATCGCCGTGCTCGGCCCGGACGGCACCGGCGGCAAGGGCGCGGCCTGGTCGGTCGTCGACTCGGGATACCTCGCCGTCGAGATCGACGACTTCGCGGATGCCGTGCTCACCGGCCGCGCGCCCGAGGTCGACGGCATGGGAGGCCTCCGCGCGCTGGCCGTGGTGCTCGCCGTGCTCGAGTCGGGCCTCGAGGGCCGCGAGGTGCGCGTCGACGAGGTGCTCGACGGCACCGTGCACGCATACCAGGATTCGATCGACGACGCCCTCGTGGGGAGCGCGCGATGACCGGCTTCCACCAGGCGGCCTTCGTGGTGCGCGACCTGGATGCCGCGGTGCGGCACTGGGCCGACGACCTCGGCATCGGCCCGTGGCGGGTCTGGACCATGGAGCCCCCGCGCCTGCACGACATGGTCTACCGCGGCGAGTCGGTGCCGTTCCGCTTCCGCCACGCGCTCGCGATGTCGGGCGACATGCAGTTCGAGCTGATCGAGCCGCTCGACGGCCCCAGCATCTTCGCCGACCAGCTCGCCGCGACCGGCGAGGGCGCGAACCACGTCGGCATCATCGTCGGCGACCACCCCGCGGCGGTCGCCGACGCGATCGCCCGCGGCTTCGAACCGCTGCAGAGCGGCCGCTTCGGTGCGAGCGGCGACGGGCTGTTCGCCTACTTCCAGCCGCCCGGCATCCCCACGATCGTCGAGCTCATCAACCCGCCCACCGAGCGTTTCGCGCCCGACTACACCTACCCGGAGCCGTGACCGTGCCCTCCTCCATGCGCATCGCCGAGGTCGAGACCTTCGCCGCATACAACTCCGTGTTCGTGCGGCTCACCACGGAATCCGGCCTGGTCGGCATCGGCGAGTCGACCGCGTTCGCCTTCCCGCTCGCCGTCGTGGAGGTCGTGAACTCGTTGCGCGACTACCTGGTCGGCGCCGACGCGATGGATGTCGAGGCCCACTGGCTGCGCATCTACCGCGCCCTGGGCTGGCGCGGCATCACCCTCGGCGGCGCCATCAGCGCGATCGACCAGGCGCTGTGGGACCTGCGCGGCCACCGCTTCGAGGAGCCGGTGTGGCAGCTGCTCGGCGGTCGCTCGCGCCGCGGCGTCCGCGCCATGAAGGTCATCCCCACCGGCACCGTGGATGAGGTGGTCGAGGCCGCGGTCGCCGCCCAGAACGAGGGCTACACCGCCATCAAGGTGCTGCTGTTCCAGCACGAGCACCACCAGCAGCGGCACGCCGAGCGCACCGCCGACCTGGTGGCGCGCTTCGCCGCCATCCGGGATGCCGTCGGCGACACCCTCGACATCGGCATCGAGCTGCACCGCAACATGCAGCCCGGCAACTCGATCGTGCTCATCAACGAGCTGGCCCGCTTCCGCCCGCTGTTCGTCGAAGACCCGGTGCCGCCGGACAGCTCGCTCGCGCTCGGCGAGGTCTCGGCCAAGACCGGCGTGCCGATGGCGGCCGGCGAACGCAACACCACGATCTACGAGTTCCGCGAGTACATCCAGTCGGCCGGCCTCTCGTACGTGCGGCCCGACATCGGCATCGCGGGCGGCTTCACCCACGGCCGCAAGATCTGCGCGATGGCGGAGGCGCATCACATGGGCGTCATCCCGCACTGCGTGCCCTCGGGGCCGGTCGCGACCATGGCGCACGTTCACCTCGGAATCACCACACCGAACTGGGAGGTTCAGGAACACGTGGATCAAAGCGCGGCACCCCAGGTGACGATGGTCGACAGGATCACGCCCGTGGTCGACGGCTACCTGCTGCCCTTCGACGCCCCCGGGCTCGGGATGGCGCTCAACGACGAGGCGCTCGTGGGCGCACCGGTCTCGGTGTTCCCGGTCTCGCCCGACCTGCGCGAGGACGGATCGGTGGCCCTGCGATGACGAAACTGAAGGTGGGCATCGCCTGCCGCGAGGACGTGCGCGACGGCTACCTCGCCCAGGCCGACCTCGAACGCCTCGCCCTCATCGCCGACGTGAGCATCGAGACCTTCGAGGTGCAGGGCGAGATCTGGGGCCAGATCCCGGTCGTGCCCGAGTTCGACGACCGCCTCGCCGCGTTCGCCGCCGACAAGGATGTGCTGGTCGTCTTCCACGGGGCTCCCCGCGTCACCGCGCGCGTGCTCGCCGCCGCGCCCAACCTCCGGATGGTGGGCGACATCGAGGGTGACCGCTTCGCCGGCCGCATCGACGTGCCGGCCGCCCGCGCGGCCGGGGTGATCGCGGTCGACACGACCCACTCATCCTCGTGGCCGGTCGCCGAGTGGACGCTCGCGCTCATGCTCATCTGCCTGCGCCAGAACGCGCGCTTCCGCCAGATCATCGCGGGCGAGGACATGACCCCGCGCGACTACCGCACCAGCCCTCCCGGCCGCGAACTCACCGGCAAGACGGTCGGGCTCATCGGCTTCGGCCACATCGGCTGGCGGCTGCGCGAGTTCCTGGTGCCGTTCGAGACGCCGGTGATCGCCTACGACCCGTACGCCCCGCGTGAGCTCGCCGACGCGCTGCGCATGGACTTCGCCCCGCTCGACGCGGTGATGGGATGCGACGTGGTCGTGAGCCTTGCGCCCGCGACCCCGGCCACCAAGGGCATGATCGGCGAGCACGAGCTGTCGCTGCTGCGCCCCGGCGCGGCGTTCATCAACGTCTCGCGTGGCACGGTCGTCGACACCGACGCCCTCATCGCCCGCGCGGCGAAGAACGACGCCTGGTTCGGCATCGACGCCCACGACCCCGAGCCGATCGCCATCGACTCGCCGCTGCGCCGCATGTCGAACGTGTTCCTCTCCCCGCACATCGCGGGCGTGACCGAGGAGGCGCAGCACCGCTTCTTCGCGCTCATGGTCGACGAGATCGAGCGACTGGATGCCGGCCTCGAGCCGCGCGCCCAGCTCACCGACCGCGTCGTGGCCGGGCGCAGCGGGGGAGCGATGTGATCTTCGACGCGCACTGCCACGCCTGGCGGCGATGGCCTTACGACCTCGCGGTGCCCGATCCGGAGTCCCGCGGGAGTGCCGAGGCGCTGCTCTACGAGATGGACACGCACGGCGTGGACCGCGCCGCGATCGTCTGCGCGCGCATCGGCGGCGGGGCGGGCGGCGACGGCTTCGCGAACGAGGACAACAACGACTACGTGGTGGGGTTCGCGGCCAAGCATCCCGACCGCATCACGCCGATCATCGACGTGGACTGCGTCTGGCGGCCCGAGCACCACACGCCGGGCGCGGCCGGGCGGCTCGTGGCCGAGGCCGACCGCACCGGCGCGATCGGCTTCACCCACTACGTCACGCCGCAGAACGACGGCTGGTTCGCCACGGATGACGGGCACGGGTTCTTCCGTGCGGCTGCCGACCGCGGCATGATCGCCTCCATCGCGCTGACGGCGCCGTGGCTCGGCGACCTGCGCGCGCTCGCCGTGGAGAACCCCAGTATGCCGTTCCTGCTGCACCACATGACCACCCCGCGCTCGCAGGCCGACCTCGAAGCGCTGCTGGCGCTCGCCGACCTGCCGAACGTGGGTGTCAAGATCTCCGGCTTCAACTACGTCGCCACGCAGAACTGGGAATACCCGTACCCGGAGGGCCGGCGCATCCTCCGCGCGATCGCCGACGCGTTCGGCACCCGCCGCCTCTACTGGGGGAGCGACTTCCCCGCCTCCCGCGACCAGCTCACCTACCGCCAGGCCATCGAGGTGGTGCGCACGCACGCCGACTTCCTCGACTCGACCGAGCTCGACGCCGTGCTCGGCGACAACCTGGCCGCGCTGGTCGCGGCCCCCCGACTCACCCGATCCACCGATAAGAAGGAGAACCACCCATGACCTCAGCACTGATCGCGCGCTACTACGTCGTGCCCGGCAACGCCCCGCTCGTGGAGGAGACGCTGCACAAGATGGCGGAGCGCGTGAAGGCCGACGAGCCGGCCTGCCTGCTCTACAACGCCAACGTCGACCCCGAGAACGAGAACCTCTACTGCCTCTACGAGGTCTACGAGAGCGAGGATGCCGTGGCCGCGCACCGCGAGACCCCGCACTTCAAGGAGTTCATCGAGGGCATCATCGTGCCCGTGCTCGAGAAGCGGGAGCGTGAGCTCTACCGCCAGGTGATCGGATGAGGTTCCTCTCCTTCGAGACGAGCGGCGACGACGGGCGCGTCGCGCACCTCGGCGCGCTCGTGTCGGGGGACGCGGACTCGGGCGAGCTGATCGACCTCACGGTCGCGACGCGGGCGCTGCTGGCATCCGAATCCATCGGGCCGGAGGCCGCCGCGCGTATCGCGGGAACGCTGGTGCCGCCGTCGCTGCTGGGCGTGATCGAGGGCGGCCAGCGCTCGCGCGACCTCGCCGAGCAGGCCGTGCAGGCCACGCTCGACTGCGGCTGGGAGACGGATGCCGTGGGCGCCCGCATCCGCTATCGCACCGAGACGATCACCCACCTGCCGGCCATCACCGCGCCGCCGCTGCTGCGTGACTTCATGGCGTTCGAGAAGCACCTGCTCAACGTCTTCCCGAAGCTCGGGCGCGAGATTCCCGACGAGTGGTACCGCAGGCCGGTCTACTACAAGGGCAATCCCTCGGCCATCGGGGCGCATGAGCAGGATGTCGCGATCCCCGCGTACGAGGAGTCGCTCGACCTCGAGTTCGAGTTCGCCGCCATCATCGGCACCGCCGGCGCCGACATCCCCGAGTCGGAGGCGCTCTCGCACGTCTTCGGCTACACGGTCTACGACGACTTCTCTGCCCGCGTGATCCAGGCGGCCGAGATGACGGTCGGGCTCGGCCCCGCGAAGGGCAAGGACTTCATCGGCGGCCACGTGCTCGGCCCCGTCGTCGTGACGGCCGACGAGCTCGGCGACCCCTACTCGCTCGCGATGACGGCGAACGTGAACGGGGAACGGTGGACGGACGGCTCGACCTCCGACATGCACTGGCGCTTCGAGCAGATGATCGCCTACGCCTCGCGCGACGAGCTCGTGCGCGTGGGCGAGGTCTTCGGGTCCGGCACCGTCGGTGACGGATCGGGAGCGGAGCAGGGCCGCACGCTCACCGCGGGCGACCTGGTCGAGCTGACCGTCGAGGGTATCGGAACGTTACGCAACAGGGTCGTCGGTTCGCGCCGAGAAACACAGGAGAAGCAATGAGCATGACAACCACCGCCCGCACCGGGCACAGCGCCACCGGCGCCCTCCACGACGTGATCGACCCGAGCGACGGGTCGGTGATCGACAGCATCCCGGTCTCCAGCGAGGCGGACTGCGACGCGGCGGTGGACACGGCCGCTCGCGCGTTCGGTCCGTTCGCACGCCTCGCCCCGCGGGTGCGGGCCGAGATGCTGCGCACGGCGTACGAGCTGATGGTCGAGGAGTCCGAGCAGCTCGCCCGGCTCGTCTCGCGCGAGAACGGCAAGATCCTCGCCGACGCGCGCGCCGAGGTGGCCTACGCCGCCGAGTTCTTC
>JAODAU010000065.1 GCA_025463615.1 Microbacteriaceae bacterium
GCCTCCTCGGTCTCCTCGTAGCTGAGCTTGATCTCGATCATGCGGTCGATCTCGTCGTAGGAGCGGCCGACCTTCTCGGCACCCTCCTTGACGGCGGGGATGAGGTCGTCGGTGTAGAGCTCCATGCCCTTGCCCGAGGTGCAGATGAAGCCGTCGCCCGCGCGCCCGGCGTAGCGGGCCACGACGGGGCCGCCGGCCGCGATATAGACGGGCACCGGCACATCCGGCCGGTCGTAGATGGATGCCCCGTGGGTGGAGTAGTACTCCCCCTGGAAGTCCACGCGGTCCTCGGTCCACAGCTGTCGCATCAGCGTGATCGCTTCGCGCAGCCGGGCGAACCGCTCCTTGAACTCGGGCCAGTCCTGCTCGCCCGCGCCGCGGAAGCCGGTGGCGATCTCGTTGAGCGCCTCGCCGGTGCCCACGCCGAGCATGATGCGCCCCGGGTAGAGGCAGCCCATGGTGGCGAAGGCCTGGGCGATCACGGCCGGGTTGTAGCGGAAGGTCGGGGTGAGCACCGAGGTGCCGATCTGCACGGTGGAGGTGCGCTCCCCCACGGCCGCCATCCAGGCGAGCGAGAACGGCGCGTGGCCGCCCTCGTGCCGCCAGGGCTGGAAGTGGTCGCTCGCGGTCACGGACTCCATGCCGTGGCCCTCGGCCGCGACCGCGATCTCCACCAGCTCACGCGGGTCGAACTGCTCTGCGGACGCCTTGTAGCCGAGTTTCAGGGTCATGTCCCCATCCTGCCACCGGCGCGGGCCGCGCGATTACGGCGTCTGCAGGAACTCCGCGACCGCGCGCGGCACGTACGGCGCCACGTCGCCCCCGAGCGACGCGACCTGGCGCACCAGGGAGCTCGACACGTGCGCGTGCGCCGGGTCGGGCAGCATGAAGATGGTCTCGACGCCGGCCAGGTTTCGGTTCACGATGGCCATGGGGGTCTCGTAGGCGACATCCACCTGCGAGCGGATGCCCTTGACGATCACGCTGGCTCCCACCTCGGTGCAGTAGTCGACGAGCAGGCCGACGCTCCACGACGTGACGGTGATGTTGCGCGGCAGCCCGGCATCCTGGATCGACCGCTCGATGAGCGAGACGCGCTGCGCCACCGGCAGCAGCGGCGACTTGCCCGGGTTGTGCACCACGAGCACGTGCAGCTCGTCGAAGAGCCCGGCAGCACGTTCGATGACGTCCAGGTGGCCCAGGGTGACCGGGTCGAAGGAACCAGGGACGACAGCGATCCTGCTCATGGCTTCACTGTATCTGGTGGTTGTTACCGTTTCGTTGCATTTCGTTCCGCGGCGAAAGCGCTCAGTTCTTCGCGAGGAAGTCGCGGCTCGTCTCGTCGAGCCGGCGCTTCAGCGCGGCGGCGAGCTCCGGATGCTTCCCCAGCCCCGGATCGTCGGCGAACACGCCCTGCGCCAGCTCCCGCGCCTCCATGATGAGCTCGCCGTCGCGCGCCACCCGCAGCAGCCGCAGCGACGAGCGACCGCCGGACTGCACGCTGCCCAGCACGTCGCCCTCCTGGCGCAGCTCCAGGTCTTTGTTCGCCAGCTCGAAGCCGTCGAGAGTGGATGCCACGGCCTCCACCCGCTCGCGCGCGAGGGTCAGCTCCTCCGCCCCTGTGACCATCAGGCAGAGTCCGGGCACGCCGCCGCGGCCCACCCGGCCGCGCAGCTGGTGCAGCTGGGAGACGCCGAAGCGGTCGGCATCCAGCACCACCATGGTCGAGGCGTTCGGCACGTCGACCCCGACCTCGATGACGGTGGTGGCGACGAGCACGTCGATCTCGCCGGCGGCGAAGGCGCGCATGGTGGCATCCTTCTCCTCGCCGGTCATGCGGCCGTGCAGCGGCTCGATGCGGCGGCCGGCGAGCAGCGGGTTCTCGCGCAGCTCGGCGAGCACCTCGGTGACGCTGCGCACGGGGCCGGCGGCCGGCTCCTCGAGCTCGTCGGCGGTCTCCGCCACCTTCGCGTCGATCGCCGGGCACACCACGAAGCCCTGCCTGCCCTTCGCGAGCTCCTCGGCGAGCCGCTCCCAGACCCGGTTCACCCAGCCGGGCTTCTCGGCGAGCGGCACGACGAACGACTCGATCGGCACGCGGCCGCTCGGCAGCTCGGCGATGGTCGAGACGTCGAGGTCGCCGAAGACCGTCATCGCCACGGTGCGCGGGATCGGCGTCGCGGTGAGCACCAGCACGTGCGGCGGGGTCGCGCCCTTGCGGCGGAGGGCCTCGCGCTGCTCGACGCCGAAACGGTGCTGCTCGTCGACCACGACGAGGCCGAGGTCGTAGAACGAGACCGCGTCACCCATGAGCGCGTGGGTGCCGACCACGATCTGTGCGGTGCCGGAGACGGCCGCGAGCAGCGCCTTGCGACGCTCGGCGGCGGGAAGCTGCCCCGTGATGAGGGTCGGCCGCAGCCGGGGCGCCAGGTCCGGCCCGAGGGTCGCGGTGATCGAGCGCAGGTGCTGCGAGGCCAGCACCTCGGTCGGGGCCAGCAGGGCGGACTGGCCGCCGGAGTCGGCCACCGCGAGCATCGCGCGCAGCGCCACCAGCGTCTTACCCGATCCGACCTCACCCTGCACCAGGCGGTTCATCGGCGCGGTCGCCGCGATGTCGGCGGCGACCTCCTCGCCGACCTGCGTCTGGTCGCCGGTGAGGGTGAAGGGCAGCCGGGCGTCGAAGCGCTCGAGCAGCCCGCCCGGCTTCGGCACCCGCGGCACCGCCGCCTGCTCGCGCAGCGCCTGGCGCTGCTGCAGCAGTGCGGCCTGCAGCACGAACGCCTCCTGGAAGCGCAGCGACTTGCGCGCCACGTTCCAGTCCGCGTCGGTGAGCGGCCGGTGGATGAGTTCCAACGCCCGCGAGAACGGCATCAGCTTCCTGCCCTCCCGCACCTCGAACGGCACCGGATCGGGCAAGGGCGGAAGCGTGTCGAGCACCACCGCGACCGCCTTCTGCAGCTGCCAGGACGCGACCGTGGAGGTCGCCGGGTAGATCGGGATCGGCAGCTCGGCCCAGGCGCGGGCGGCCTCGGCATCCCTCGTCTCGTCGGCTTCGAACAGCTCGTAGTCGGGGTGGGCGAGCTGCAGCGATCCGCGGTAGTCGCCCACCTTGCCCGCGAAGATGCCGCGCACGCCGGGGCGCAGGTCCTTCGCGCGCCAGGCCTGGTTGAAGAACGTGAGGGTGAGGATGCCCTTGCCGTCGCTGATGCGCACCTCGAGGATCGAGCCGTGCTTGGCCCGCATCGGCCGCTCGCGCACCTCCAGTACCTCGGCCACGATCGTGACGGACTCGTCGATCGGCAGCTGGGTGAGCGCGGTCAGTTCGCCGCGGCGGGCGTAGCGGCGCGGGTAGTGCGCCACGAGGTCGCCCACGGTGGCGAGCCCGAGGCCCTTCTGCAGCGCGGCAGCCGTGCGATCGCCGAGGGCAGTCTTCAGGCTGACGTCGAGGGCGGAATCCACCCACTCAGGTTAACCGCTACAGCCACTTCCGCTTGCGGAAGATCACGAACAGGGTGACGGCCACCACGACCATGAGGCCCACGGCGAGCGGGTAGCCGAACTTCCATGCCAGTTCGGGCATGTTCTGGAAGTTCATGCCGTAGATGCCGGTGATGATCGACGGCGTGAACAGGATGGCGGCCCAGGCCGAGATCTTGCGCGCCTCCACCGCCTGCTGGTTGCTCGCCATGCTCACCTTCTGCATGTCGTCGTTCTGGCGCTGCGCCACCAGCGTGCCGTTGACGGTCAGGATGTCGCGCAGCAGCGTGCGGAACTCCTCCACCCTGTCCACGACGGTCACCACGTGGTCGGCCACGTCGCGCAGGTACTGCTGCAGGTCGATGGCGATGTGGTACTTCGCGAAGCCGCTCGACAGCGTGTCCAGGATGCCGACCAGCGGCCGCGCCGCCCGCTCGAAGTCGATCACCTCGCGCGACAGCTCATAGATGCGGCGCGACACCTTCGGGTCACCGTCGAACACCTGGGTCTCGATCTCGTCGATGTCGTTGGAGAGGCCGGAGACGACCGGCTCGTAGCCGTCGACCACGGCGTCGAGGATCGCGTAGAGCACCGCCTCCGTGCCGCGGGCCAGCAGCTCCGGCGTCTGCTCCAGCCGGGCGCGGATCACCGAGAGGTCCGGGCTCTCCGAGTGGCGCACCGTGATCACGAAGTTCGGGCCGATGAATACGTGCAGCTCGCCGAACTCGACCTCCTCGCGGGCATCCAGGTAGCGGGCTGCGCGCAGCACCACGAACAGGGTGTCGCCGTAGCGTTCAACCTTCGGCCGCTGGTG
>JAODAU010000138.1 GCA_025463615.1 Microbacteriaceae bacterium
TGCCGAGCATCTGGATGCCGAACGTGTCGTTGTAGCCGCCGGTCGGCACGCCCGCCTTGGCGAACTCCTCGCCGACGATCACCTGCTCCAGCGCAGAGAGCCCGCCGCCGCCGTACTCGGCCGGCCAGCCGGGCGCGAGGTAGCGCGCCTCGTTGAGCACCGCCCGCCACTCCGTGACGAATGTCTGCATCGCCTCCGCCTCGAGCTGGCCGATGCCCTTCCAGTTGGTGGGGAGCTTCTCGGCCAGGAACGCCTGGACCTTCTCGCGGTAGGCCTCGGCCTCTGGCGTGTACGTGGGCTGCATGGCGCCACGATACCGCGGGGTTACCTGCGGGTAGGGACGTGGGTGCCGACGCCGAGACCACGACGCGCGACCGCTGCTGCGCCGACGAGCGGGGCGAGCTCGCCCAGGCCGGCACGCCGGATCTCGAGGTGCTCGGTGAAGGAGAGCTTGGCCCGCAGCGCGACCTCGGCCTGGGCCGCGGCGAAGAACGGCTCGCCGAAGCCGAGCGCCACCGATCCGCCGACCACTGCGAGGTTGAAGTCGACCACCGCTGACAACGACGACAGGGCCCGGCCGACCAGCAGCCCGGTGCGCTCGATGATGCTCTGCGGGGCGCGCTGCGGGGGGCGGCCGGTCTCGGCCTCGATCGCCGGCCCGCAGGCGTAGGCCTCGAGGCAGCCGATGCCTCCGCAGGAGCACGGCCGACCCTCGGGCTCGACGACGATGTGGCCGATGTGCCCGGCGTTGCCGAGGCGCCCCTGCAACAGCCGACCGTTGGAGAGGATGCCCCCGCCGACGCCCGTGCCGACGACGACGCCGACCATGTTCATCTCGCCGCGACCGGCGCCGCACCACGCCTCGCCGAGGGTCAGGGCCTTGGCATCGTTGTCGATGAACGCCGGCAACGACGTGGCCTCCGCGAGCGCGGTGCGCAGATCGAAGTCGACCAGCGACGGGATGTGCAGGGGCGACACAGTGGACGAAGCAAGGTCGTGTGGGCCACCGCATCCGGCGCCGACGGCGACGAGCGGGGCGGGTGCAGCGGCCATCACGCGCAGGATGAGTCGCTCGAGCGCGGGCCAGACCTCGCGCTGCGGCGTCGCGACACGGTCGCGCACGACGACCCGGCCGTCGTCGTCGACCACTGCGGCAGCGAGCTTCGTGCCCCCGATGTCGACAGCGAGGTACATCGAATCCACGGCGTCACCGTACCCCCACTGACACTGCATGCCCTGCGCAGGCGTCTACCCTGGCAGCCGTGACGGCCGCTCCAACGACTCAGATCCCCACGTTCGCATCGCTGTTCGACGCGATCACCGACAACGTCGGTCGGGTGGTCCACGGCAAGCCCCGCGAGATCCAGATGGCGGTGGTCTGCCTGCTCGCCGAGGGGCATCTGCTGATCGAGGACGTCCCGGGTGTCGGCAAGACCAGTCTCGCCAAGGCCCTCGCCGCGTCGATCGAGTGCACGTGGAAGCGGGTCCAGTTCACTCCCGATCTGCTGCCCACCGACCTCGTCGGCGTCAGCATCTATCAGCGCTCAACCGAGACCTTCGACTTCCGGCCGGGCCCGTTGTTCGCGAACATCGTCCTGGCCGACGAGATCAACCGCGCGTCCCCCAAGACGCAGTCGGCGTTGCTGGAGGCGATGGAGGAGCGTCAAGTGTCGGTCGAGGGCCGCACTCACCCACTGAGCCCGCCGTTCATGGTCATCGCGACGCAGAACCCCGTCGAGCAGGAGGGCACCTACCGCCTGCCCGAGAGCCAGCTGGACCGCTTCCTCATCCGCCTCTCCCTCGGCTATCCGGGTCGCGAGGCCGAGCTCTCGATCCTCGACGCGCACGGCGCGTCCGAGGCGCTCAGCGACATCCGCCCCGTCGTCACCACGGCCGAGGTGATCGCGATGATCGACGCCGTGCGCGGCGTGCACCTCGCCGATCCGCTCAAGGCCTACCTCGTCGATCTCGCCGAGGCCAGCCGCAAGCACCCCGGCATCATGCTCGGCATGTCGCCCCGCGCCACGCTGCAGCTGGCCAGGGCCACCCGCGCCTACGCGGCCTCCTCGGGCCGGCAGTACGGAACGCCCGACGACGTGAAGGCCGTCGCCTCCGCCGTCTTGTGCCACCGGCTCGTCATCCGTGCCGACGCCGCGTCGCGAGGGCTGACCTCACAGCGAGCAGTCGCCGAGCTGCTCGCCTCCGTCCCGATCAGCCGAGGCAACTGAACCGTGCTCACCCGTCACGGCTGGGGCGCGATCGTGCTCGCGGTGACGACAGCCGTCATCGGGCGGTTCTTCGGCGTCCTCGAGCTGTTCGTGCTCGGCGCGGGCATCTTCACCCTCGTCGTCGCGGCGTTCCTGTGGGCCCACGCGCGCCGGGTCGATCTCGATGTCCGCCGTCATGTCGTACCGAGCACGCTGCAGGTCGGCGAGATCGGCCGCGTCGAGCTGCGGATCACCAACCGCACGCGGCTGACGACGTCGCCGCTGCACCTGTGGGAACCCGTCAGCGGCATGGGCGGAGCCACGCTGCGGGTCGCTCCGATGCGCGGCGGCGAGACCATCTCGGCCAACTACCGGCTTCCCGCCACGCGGCGCGGCACGCTCGTGTTCGGACCGCTGACCATCGAGCGCCGCGATCCGTTCGGGCTCTGCACCGTGCGCCACGACGTCGCCG
>JAODAU010000104.1 GCA_025463615.1 Microbacteriaceae bacterium
CATGGCTGCCGTGAGTGCCGCTCCAAAGCGGGTCGAGCTCGTCGAGACCACGGCGAGAGCAGGAGACGCTGACGTCTCGACAGGCTCGACCCGCTTTTCCGGCTCGACGAGCTCGACCCGCTCTGGCTCTGGCACCTCCGAGGCATCCAGCACCGTCACCGAGTGCTCCGTGACCCCGAGCAGGAACCGCTGCCCGCCCATGTCCACGACCACGACGGAGGCCTTCTGCGCGATGCCCTGGCGGGTCACCACGGTGACGAGCTTGTTGGCGCGCACACGCTTCGACCCCTTGGTGACGCGGCGCTGCACCATCCAGAGCAGGCCCACCACCACGGCGAGGGAGACGATGACGCGCAGCGCCACGAAGAGGGTGTCCACGTTAGATGAGGCCCTCTGCGCCGTCGAGGATGCGCGTGATGCGCACCGCGTAGTCCTGGTCGATCACGACGATCTCGCCGTGCGCGATCAGCCGGCCGTTGAGCAGCACGTCGGCCGGGGCGCCCGCCGAGCGGTCGAGCTCGATCACGGCGCCGGGCTCCAGGGAGAGCACGTCGCGCACCGACATCCGGGTGCGTCCGATCTCCACGGTGAGCGCCATCTCCACGCTGGAGATGCGGCCGAGCTTGCCCACCATCGACTCCTCGCTGAGGGGGGTCGCGCCGGTGACGACGCCGTTCTCGCGAACGCGGATGGCGAACCATCCGGCCGCCTGCCCCGCGCTGTCGAGCGTGAAGACCTCGGTGTCGTCGTCGGCGAAGAGTGCGGAGGCGTCCTCGATGCGCACCTCGCCGAGCACGCCGTTGCCGAGCTCCACGGCCGCGGCCTCGAGCGCCGGGCGAAGCACGTCGGCCAGCGACACCAGGTCGGAGCCGGATGCGTCGGCCATCGCCTGCGCGTCGACGAGCACGACGGCGAGATCCGCCGACCGCTCCCCCACGAACGACGCGACGACCGCCGTAGCGGCGCCCTCACCCGGGTCGCCGCTGATCGGTCCCGCGCTGAGCTCGTTCGTGCTCGGGAGCAGCTTGGCGAGCGCGGCGGCCGCGGCGACCCTGCGGTCAAGTTCCGTTGCGGTGTTCTTCATGGTCTGTCTCCTTAGGACTCTGTGGTGACGACGACGCAGGCGAGCCGGGCGCCGTTCGCGCCGATCGCCGCCGTCGCGAGCGGCTGGCCGTCGACGGTCACGTCGAACGGGCGGTGTTGCGGGTGCGGGATGCGCAGCACATCGCCCACGGCGAGGCCGAGCACTGCGCTCGGCTTGACCTTCGCGGGGGTGAGCTGCAGCGAGACATCCACCGGCACCGAACCGAGCTGGGCGGTGACCAGCTCGCGGGCGTTGGATGCCGAGACGGTGGGGTTGGTCTGGCCGAGCTGGGGGAGCAGGAGCTCCGCGGGCAGGGCGAGCGTGGCATCCGTGACCGCGTCGCCGACGCGGATCGAGAAGCGGGCGACGATCATGAGGTCGGCCGTGGCGGCCGCCTGGGCGAACTGGGAGTTGTACTGGATGGCGTCGATGGTGATCGTGTTGACCAGCAGCGGGCCGAGCGAGTAGCTGAGGTCCTCGAGCGCGTCGTCGAACAGGCCGCGCACGAGAGCGGACTCGATCTGGGTGAACTTGCGCTCAGGCGGCACCTGCAGGTGGTTGGAGCCGAGCATGTACGAGATCCAGGTGAGCGCGGCCGTCATCGGGAACTGGATCACGGCCTTCGCCGCGATGTTCTCGAGCGCGCAGAGCATCATCGTGGTGGTGGCGGGCAGGCCCGCGGCGTACTCGTCGTAGGTCTGCATCGCGACCTGCTCGCAGGTCACCTGGGAGACGACGCGCACCTTCGCGGTGAGCTGCGTTCCCCACTGACGCGCGAACGTCTCGAACGCGAGCTCGAGCACGCGGGCGTGATCACGCGCCAGCGTCGTCGGCCGGCGGAAGTCGTACGCTTCGATCGCCGGACCGGGCTTCGCGGATACGCCGAGCGCACTCTGTTCCTGGACCGTCACGCAGCGAACTATCGGCTGGCTGAACTCACAGGTAAGACGAAAGGTGACTGTTTGGCATTTGTGCCCACCTCTGGGGGTGCCACGTCGGGGGGCTTGGTCGTCGCCGTCGTCGAGGCACCGGACGCGGCATCCTTGGCCTCCTTGGCTATCGCGTCGGGGATCAGCGCGCGCACCGACTCCGGTGCGTCGTCGAGGGCGACGATGTCGACGCGGCGGTTCTTGGCGTAGGCGTCCTCGGTGGTGCCGTCGGCGAGCGGGCGCGTGTCGCCGTAGCCGACGGCCGAGATCTTGGAGCCGGCGACGCCACCCAGCTCCACCATGCGGCGCAGCACCGCGACGGCCCGGCCGGATGACAGTTCCCAGTTGGTCGGGTACGGCGGCTGCGGCGCGCGCACGTCGGCATGCCCCTCGACCGAGACCGCGTACTTGCTCGGACCCAGCACGGAGGCGATCGAGTCGAGCACGCTCGGCGCGACCCCCACCAGCGCGACGCTGTTCGGCTCGAAGAACGTCTGGGCGTTGACCAGCCGGATCGTGAGACCGCGGGAATCCACCTGGTACTCGACGGTCGACTGCAGGCCCTTGGCCGCGAGGCTCGCGTTGATCTGCGCCTCGATCGCCTTCAGGTCGTCCAGCTCCTTGGTGGCGAGGTCGAGCTTGTCGAAGCCCTGGTCCTTCGTGTTCACCTTGTCGGCCGGCACGACGGTGCCGGTGGCGGTGTCGATCTTGCCGATGTTCTTCTGGCCGAAGCCGGTGGCGAGCGAGTTGCGCAGCTGGTCGAACTTGTTGGCATCGACGGTCGACATCGCGAACAGCACGATGAACATGCACATCAGCACGGTGACCATGTCCATGTAGGAGGCCATCCAGCGCTCGTCGACGTGCTCCTCGTGCTCCTCGTGCTTCTGGCGGCGGCCCCTGTGCCCGCTCATCAGGCGGCCTTGTCGAGCTTCTTGTCAGCCTTTGGCAGCGCGTTCGCGGGAACCATGGCGCGCAGGCGCTCGCCGAGCAGTCGGGGCTGGCTGCCGGCCTGCACCGCGAGCACGCCCTCCATGAGCAGGGTGAGCCGCTCGTTCTCGAGGTCGGAGAGGCGGCGCAGGCGCGATCCGATCGGCAGCCACAGGAAGTTGGCGCTCAGGAGGCCCCACAGGGTGGCGACGAAGGCGGCCGCGATCAGCGGGCCGAGCTTGTCGGGCGTCGACAGGTTCTCGAGCACGTGGGTGAGCGAAACCACGGTGCCGATGATGCCGACGGTCGGGGCGAAGCCGCCCAGGGTCGTGAAGAACTTGCCGGCGATGCGGTCGGATGCCGTCGACGTGGCGATCTCGTCCTCCAGCAGCATCCGCAGCTCCTCGCCGTCGGTGCCGTCCGCGATGTTCTGCAGCGCGCGCTTGAGGAACGGGTCCTTGGTGGATGCGGCCTCGGTCTCGAGCGAGAGCAGGCCCTCGCGCCGCGCCTTCTCGGCGAGCGCGACGACGGAGTCGATGGTGTCCTGCGGCTTCGGCGTCTTGCCCTTGAAAGCGCGGGGCAGGGCCTTGATGGCGAGCAGGAAGTCCTTGATGGTGCCGGACGCGATGCCGACCGCGATGGTGGCGCCGAACACGAGCACCATGGGGGCCGGCAGCAGGATCGCGCTGACGTTCGAGCCTTCGAGCGTGAGCATCGCGAAGAGGGCTCCGAAGGCGAGGAGCATTCCGACGAGGGTTGCTGGATCCATCAGATCTTCCTCGGGCGGGCGAGGCTCACGGCCGCGTCCTGGTCGTAGTCCTCGACCAGCCCCAGCATCCGCGGCCCAGGCAGCGGGCCGCCGTTCGCGGTGATCTGCTGCGTCTTGGCGATGACGATGGCGCGGTACTGGGTGATCCGGTCGACGACCTCGGTGATCGACTCGGTCACGATGTACTTCGCGCCGTCGACCATCACGAGAGTCGTGTCCGGGTTGGAGAGAATGCGCTCGATGAGGTCAGGATTGATCGCAAACTGGCTGTCGTTGAGCCGCGTTACAACAATCATGAGCGCATCCCTGCATTGAGTACTGAGGCGGCCCGTCCTGGTCCGTCAG
>JAODAU010000114.1 GCA_025463615.1 Microbacteriaceae bacterium
CCAGGTGCTGTTCCTCGACTCCGAGGAGAACCGCTACCTGGAGGAGCTCGGCGGCATGAACGTGGTGCTGGTGCGCAAGGACGGCACGCTCATCACGCCCGAGTCGGACAGCATCCTCGAGGGGATCACGCGCGACTCGATCCTGCAGCTGGCGGAGGACCGTGGACACAGGGTCGAGCGGCGTCGCGTGACCATCGACGAGTGGCGGGAGGGCGCGGCATCCGGCGACATCGTCGAGGCGTTCGCCTGTGGCACCGCGGCCGTCGTCGCCCCGATCGGCCGGCTCAAGGCCGCCGACTTCGAGATCACGCACCTCGACGGCGACGAGAGCACCGCGCTCTCGCTGCGCGAGGAGCTCACCGACATCCAGTACGGCCGGGCCGCCGACAAGCACGGGTGGATGACGCGGCTGGACGCCTGAGCACATGAAGATCGCGCGTTTCTCCGTCGCGGGCAGCGACCCGCGCTACGGCATCCTCGATGGTGACGACTACGTTGTGCTCACCGGCGACCCGATGTTCAGCGGCTTCGACACGACCGGCGAGCGCGTGCCGGCGGCGCAGGCGAAGCTGCTGGCGCCGGTCATCCCGCGCTCCAAGGTGGTCTGCGTCGGGCTCAACTACGCCGAGCACAAGGCGGACATGGGGGATGGCGGGCCCGACAGCCCGCTCATCTTCCTGAAGCCGAACACGGCCGTCGTCGGCCCCGGCGACGCGATCCAGCTCCCGCCGGTCGAGGGCAGGATCGTGCACGAGGGCGAGCTGGTGATCGTGATCGGAGCGGTCGCGAAGCGCGTGCGGGCGGAGGACTACGCGAGCGTGATCTTCGGTTACACCGCCGGCAACGACGTGTCCGCGCGCGACGTGATGGTCGAGGACGGCCAGTGGGCCCGGGCGAAGGGGTACGACACCTTCGCGCCGCTCGGCCCGGTGATCGAGACGGAGCTCGACTGGTCGAACGTCGAGATCACCACCCACGTGGACGGCGAGTTGCGCAGGCACGGCAACACGAAGGACATGATCCACAAGATCCCGGAGATCATCGAGTTCGTGTCGGATGTCTGGACCCTGCTACCCGGCGACGTGATCATGACCGGCACGCCCGCGGGCCTCGGCGGCTTCGTCGCCGGCCAGACCGTCGACATCACGATCGAGGGCATCGGCACCCTGTCGAACCCGGCAAGGAACCGCGGCTAGCGCTGCCTCACTGTCCGTAACTCCTGCAGAATTCGCGGCAGCGGCGGTGCGCCCTCGCAAATGCCCCGGTTAGCACCGGCGAGCAGGAGTTATGCACCGTCGGCTACGGCGTCCCTGCGACTGGCGCAGCCATCCCGAAGTGCCCCGCCACGCTCGGCTTCGACGGATCGGCGGTGATGAAGAACGGCACCTTCAGCGCGCGTTCCGCCGAGGTGAGCGGCAGCGTCTCGAAGGCCGCGCGGATGTCGGCGAGCCCCTGGTCGTCCGTGTGATCGACGTAGAGCTGCGGCCCGGTCGGCCCGTCGAGGGGCGCCTGCAGCCAGAACTGGGCCTCGGGGTGTGCGGTGGCCTGCTGCACGATCGAGGCGACCTCCGCATCCGGCACCTGCGCGTGGATGTCGGCGAAACGCACCCTGCCGTTGTCGGCCCACACAGTGCCGCCGACCTTCCAGACGGGCATCGCGCGCAGGGCAGTGAGCGCGCGACCCAGGGCGGCGGCATCCGTCACCGTCACGGTGGGGTGGATGTGCAGCAGCTCGACGCCGGTCACGCCCGGCACTGTGCGGATCGTGTTCACCGCGCGCGCGGTGTCGCCGGCCGACTTCCAGACGTGCGGGAAAACGGTGAAGGCGAGCGCGTCGGGGCCCTCGGTGCCGAGGTCGGCATCCGCCGGCGGCGGGTCACCGGGGATGCGCAGCACCGCGACCCCGCCGCCGTTGTGCGTCAGCCGCACGGCGAGGAAGCGCGTCTTCCGCGCCACGGCCACGAGTTCATCGTCCGTGACGGTCTTGGCGAGGGTCACGTCGACGGTGAGGTCGTCCATCGACTCGGAGTGCGCGGCCACGTCCACGACGCCGGGGAGAGGCTTGAGAATCTTCACGATCCGCTCGGCCGCCGACGAATGCGTCGGCGTGGGCGTGGGGCTGCCCGGGTTCGCGGCACACCCGGTGAGCAGGAGCGCCGAGGCCAGCAGCATGGTCGCGGCGCGGAGCTTCACCTGTCCACGATAACTGCTCAGCTGTTTCGGCACGACGGGCTCCGCGCCCCCAACACGGCAGAATGGAGGGCGTGACCCGCGCCCCCTGGATCCCCGGTGTGGCGCTGGCGGCGCTCGGCGCCGCGGCCGGCTGTGGCGTGCACCTGCTGCTGCCGGGGCTGCCCTGGCTCACGGCATCCCTCATCCTCGGCGTGATCGCCGGCTGCATCCCGCCGTTCCGCCCGGCGCTCGACGGCCCGCTCAAGCCGGGTCTCGCGATCGCGTCGCGCCGGCTGCTGCGCATCGGCATCGTCGTGCTCGGCCTCAAGCTGAGCCTCGCGGATGTCGCGGCCCTCGGCTGGCTCGCGATCCTGCTCATCGTGGCCCTCGTAGCCCTGAGCTTCGTCATCACCTGGGGCATCGGCCGCCTCTTCCGCCTCGAGGGGGACCAGGCCGTGCTCATGGCCGCCGGCTTCTCCATCTGCGGTGTGTCGGCAGTGGGCGCGATGTCGGCCGCGCGCGGGTCGGACGAGAAAGACCAGGGCACGCCGATCGCCCTCGTGACCCTCTACGGCACCCTCGCGATCGTGGTGCTGCCGCTGCTCGCCGGCGCGCTGCACCTCACGGACCTGCAGTTCGGGCACTGGGTCGGCGCCAGCGTGCACGACGTGGGCCAGGTCGTCGCGACCGCCCAGACGGCCGGGGCCGCGGCCCTCGCGATCGCCGTCGTGGTGAAGCTCACCCGCGTGCTCATGCTCGCGCCGATGGTGGCGATCGCGTCGATCTCGACGCGGGTGCGCGGCGGAGCGACCGCGGCGAAGCGCCCGCCCGTGGTGCCGCTGTTCATCGTCGGGTTCGTGGTGGCGGTGCTGGTGCGCACGTTCGTGCCGCTGCCGGATGCGGTGCTCACGACCGCGGACATCCTGCAGTCCGCCCTGCTCGCCTGCGCCCTGTTCGCGATCGGGGCCTCGCTGCGACTCGAGCGCCTGGCCCGGTCGGGCACGCGGGCGATCGCGGCCGGGCTGGTGGCGTGGGTCGTCATCCTCGGCCTCGCGCTGGTCGTCGTGTACGTCTCCTGAGCCCTCGGTAAGCTTGACGGGCCATGCCAGCCACCTTCTCCACCGCCACCGGTTCCGACGTCCGAGTCCGCTTCTGCCCGTCGCCCACCGGCACGCCGCACGTCGGCCTCATCCGCACCGCCCTGTTCAACTGGGCCTACGCACGCCACACGGGCGGCAAGCTCGTGTTCCGCATCGAGGACACCGACGCCGCCCGCGACAGCGAGGAGAGCTACGAGCAGCTGCTCGAGGCGATGCGCTGGCTCGGGCTGGACTGGGACGAGGGCGTCGAGACGGGCGGCCCCGACGCGCCGTACCGCCAGTCGCAGCGCGGCGAGATCTACGTCGGCATCATCGAGCGCCTGCGCGAGGCCGGCTTTCTCTACGAGAGCTTCGTCACCCCCGAGGAGATGGAGGCGCGCAACGTCGCGCACGGCCGCGACCCCAAGCAGGGCTACGACAACTTCGAGCGCGACCTCACGGAGGAGCAGCGCGCCGCCTACCGGGCCAAGGGTCGCCAGCCGGCGCTCCGCCTGCGGGTGCCCGACGACGACCTGAGCTTCGACGACCTGGTGCGCGGGCCGATCACGTTCCCCGCGGGCAGCTTCACCGACTTCGTGGTGGTGCGGCCCAACGGCGCCCCGCTCTACACCTTCGTGAACCCGGTGGATGACGCGCTCATGGGCATCACGCACGTGCTGCGCGGCGAGGACCTGCTCTCGTCCACCCCGCGGCAGATCGCGCTGTACCACGCGCTCATCGAGATCGGCGTGGCGAAGGTCGTGCCGCGCTTCGGCCACCTGCCGTACGTGATGGGGGAGGGCAACAAGAAGCTCTCCAAGCGCGACCCCGAGTCCAACCTGTTCCACCACCGTGTGCGCGGGTTCATCCCCGAGGGCCTCGTCAACTACCTCGCCCTGCTCGGCTGGTCGCTCACCCACGACCGCGACGTGTTCTCGCTCGACGAGCTGGTCGCCGCCTTCGACGTCGCCGACGTGAACCCCAACCCGGCCCGCTTCGACCTGAAGAAGGCCGAGTCGATCAACGGCGACCACATCCGGATGCTGGAGCCCGCCGACTTCGAGGCCCGGCTCATCCCGTACCTCAGCGGTTACCTCTCGAACCCGCCGACCCCGCTCGAGCTGGTGACGCTGCACGAGGCCGCGCCGCTGGTGCAGGAGCGCATGCCGCTGCTGGGCGAGGCGGGCGGCCTGCTCGGCTTCTTCTTCGTGGACGACGACACGATCGAGTACGACGCCGATGCCATGCCCGGCGAGGGCGCCGACCTCGTGCTCGACGCCGCGATCGGAGCCCTGCAGGAGCTGAACGACTGGCAGGCGGAGCACATCGAGCGCGTGCTGCGCGAGGCGCTCGTCGACGGCGCCGGCCTCAAGCCGCGCGTGGCGTTCGGCCCGCTGCGCACCGCGCTCAGCGGCCGCCGGGTGAGCCCGCCGCTGTTCGAGTCGATGGAGCTGCTCGGCAAGGAGCACACGCTGGCGCGCCTGCAGCGCCTGGCGCAGCGCCTGGTGAACCTGGCAACTTAACCGGTTAATTGACTTTGCCCCGGGTGGTCTGTTTGACTCCCGGAATGACCACACGCACCCCCCTCACCTCCGGCTGGACCGTCAGCGCCGTCGAACCCGATCCGTCGAGCCCGGCGGCGAAGCTGCCCCGGGCGATCCCGGCCACGGTTCCCGGCGTCGTCCACACCGACCTCCTCGCGGCGGGACTCATCGACGACCCCTACCTCGACCTCAACGAACTCAAGGACGACTGGATCGGCCACACCACGTGGGCCTACCGCACCACGTTCGAGTGGACCGACGGCGGCACCGACCGCACGGACCTCGTCTTCGACGGCCTCGACACCGTCGCCACCGTGACCCTCAACGGCACGGAACTCGGCCGCACGTTCAACCAGCACCGCACCTACCGCTTCGACGCCCGCGCGGCGCTGCGCGACGGTTCGAACGAGCTCGTGGTGACCTTCGGTTCGGCCTGGGATTACGCGGAGCGGCTGGAGCGCGAGCTCGGCCCGCGCCCCAACGCGTTCCCGAAGCCGTACAACTTCATCCGCAAGATGGCCTGCAACTTCGGCTGGGACTGGGGGCCGGAGCTGGTTACCGCGGGAATCTGGAAGGACGTTCGGCTCGAGTCCTGGTCGGGTGCACGCCTCGACGAGGTCATCACCACCGTCGGGTTCGACGGGGATGCCGGCACCGTGACCGTGTCCGCGACCGCCGAGCTGGCGGGCGAGGGGCCCTTCGAGCTGGAGCTGGCGGTCGCCGGGGTGACCGGATCCGCAGCCCTGGTCGACGGCACCGCGCGCCTCGAGCTGCGCGTGCCCGGCGCCGAGCGCTGGTGGCCGCGGGGCATGGGGGAGCAGCCGCTCTACGACCTCGACATCCGCCTCGTCCGGGCGGGCGTCGTCGCCGACGAGCAGGCGAAGCGGATCGGGTTCCGCACGGTGGAGCTCGACACCTCGGAGGACGAGAGCGGCTCGCGCTTCACCTTCGTGATCAACGGCGTGCCGACGTTCATCCGCGGCGCCAACTGGATCCCGGACGACTGCTTCCCCTCCCGCGTCACCGCCGGGCGGTACCGCGAGCGCATCGAGCAGGCGGTGGGCGCCAACCTCAACCTGTTGCGGGTCTGGGGCGGCGGCATCTACGAACGCGACGAGTTCTACGACGCCTGCGATGAGCTGGGGGTGCTCACCTGGCAGGACTTCCTGTTCGCCTGCGCGGCGTACTCCGAGGAGTCGCCGATCCGCGAGGAGGTCGAGGCGGAGGCGCGCGACAACGTGCTGCGGCTCTCCAGTCATGCCAGCCTCGTGCTCTGGAACGGCTGCAACGAGAACATCTGGGGCTGGTTCGACTGGAACTGGCAGGAGCCGCTCGGCGACCTCAGCTGGGGCCTCGGCTACTACACCGAGATCCTGCCGGCGATCGTGGCCGAGCTCGCGCCGGCCACGCCGTACTGGGCCGCGAGCCCGTACTCCGGCTCGATGGAGTACCACGCCAACGAGTTCTCGCGCGGCAACGTGCACATCTGGGACGTGTGGAACCAGGTCGACTACTCCACGTACGCCACCTACGAGCCGCGGTTCGTCTCCGAGTTCGGGTTCCAGGGTCCTCCGGCCCGATCCACGATCTCGCGGGCGATCCACGACGAGCCGCTGACGCCGGAATCGGCCGGGATGCTGCTGCACCAGAAGGCCGCGGACGGCAACGGCAAGCTCGAGCGCGGCATGGCGCCGCACCTGCCCGAGGGCGCCGACTTCGACGACTGGCACTACCTCACGCAGCTCAACCAGTCCCGCGCGGTCGTGTTCGGAATCGAGCGCTACCGCTCGCAGCGCCCGCACTGCATGGGAACGATCGTCTGGCAGCTCAACGACTGCTGGCCGGTCACCTCCTGGGCCGCGGTCGACGGCTGCGGCGTGCGCAAGCCGCTCTGGCACGGGCTCAAGCGCGCGAACGACCCGCGCCTGCTCACCATCCAGCCGGGTGACGACGGGCTGTCGCTGTTCGCGATCAACGACAGCATCACCGAGTGGCACGTCGTCGCCGACGTGGAGCGGATGTCGTTCTCCGGCGAGGTGCTCGCCCGCCAGTCAGTGGACGTGACGGTCGCCCCGCTGAGCCAGGCCCGCATCCCGCTCGACGCGGCGGTGCAGACGCCGGGCGACGAGCGCGGCGAGGTCGTGGTGGCCCGATCCGCGGGTCGGCGGCCGGCCGTGCGCCCGTTCGTCGAGGACCGCGACCTGGCCCTCGAGCCGGCCGAGCTGGACGTGGATGTCGCCCCCTGGGCCGACGGCGCGTACCGGGTCACGGTGACCTCGCCGACCTTCACGCGCGGCGTCTCGCTGTTCCCCGACGTGCTCGACGCGGACGCCTGGGCCGACGATTCGGACCTCGACCTGCTGCCGGGGGTGCCGGCCACGATCGTGGTGACCGCCCCGCGCCAGCTCGACGCGGTCGCGCTGGCGTCGGAGGTGCGCAGCCTGAACGGTCTGGTGGAGTCATCGCGCGTGTGACGATCGGCGACATCGCCGAGCGGGCCGGGGTGTCGAAGGGTGCGGTGTCGTACGCGCTCAACGACCGCCCCGGCGTCTCCGAAGCGACGCGCGCTCGGGTGCTCGCGATCGCGGCGGAGCTCGGCTGGTCGGCGAGCCACGCCGCCCGGTCGCTGTCGACCTCCCGCGCCGACGCGATCGGGCTGGTGCTCGCACGCCCGGCGCGGCTGCTCGGCGTCGAGCCGTTCTACATGGAGTTCATCTCCGGCATCGAGGAGGTGCTCGCGCCGCTCGGCGTCTCGCTGATGCTGCACGTGGTGCGGGACGTGGACCACGAGCTCGAGGCGTACCGCCGCTGGTGGGCGCAGGGCCGCGTCGACGGCGTGCTGCTCGTCGACCTCACCGTCGACGACCCGCGGCCGGCGGCGGTGCGCGGGATGGGCATCCCGGCGGTCAGCGTCTCCAGCGACACTGCGGCGAGCGGACTGCCGCACGTCTGGACCGACGACGCGGCGGCGATGCGCGAGGCGGTGGCGCACCTCGCGGGGCTCGGGCACTCGGCGATCGCGCGGGTGGGCGGCATCCGCTCGCTCGCGCACGTGCGGGTGCGCGACGAGGCGTTCCTCGCGGCGGCCGCGGATGCTGGGCTCGTGTCGCCCGCGATCCTCGAGACGGACTTCACCGGCGAGGCCGGCGCCGACGCGACCCGCCGCCTGCTCTCGGCAGCCGAGCCGCCGACCGCGATCGTCTACGACAACGACATCATGGCGGTTGCCGGGCTCGGCGTGGCCGCGGAGCTCGGCGTCGCCGTCCCGGGAGAGCTGTCGATCGTCGCCTGGGACGACTCGCCCATCTGCGAGATCACGAACCCGCCGCTCTCGGCGATGCGCCGCGACGTGCAGGCGCTCGGTTCGGCGGCCACACGCATGCTGCTCCGCGTCGTGGCGGGGGACGACGTGGAGCCCGAGCGCGGCCCGTCGCCCACGCTGCTCCCGCGCGGCAGCACCGCCGCGCCTACTCGCGGCGGCGGAGGTGCTCGCGGGTCAGGGCATCCATCTCCTCGTCGCTGAGGTCGTCGAGCGAGCGGGCCTCCTTGCGGTCCACGCGGGTCCAGCGGATGAACAGCAGGATGAGGATGGGC
>JAODAU010000116.1 GCA_025463615.1 Microbacteriaceae bacterium
ACGGATCGGCGAACGCGGTCGCCACGGCGGACACGAAGGCGGTGGTCTGGAGCGACTCGAAGATCAGCTCGATCGTCACGCCTGCCCCGATCCGCTTCGCCGCGAAAGGTACGAAGGCGGGGGTGGCGACCTTCACCGTCGGGACCACGAACATCGCGGTGCCGCTCGTGCTGAGCCGGGGGATCGTCGATCCCGGCCCCTGGTGGCGGCTGGCCAACCCGCTGGCCACGCTCGGCATCGGGCGCTAGCGCCCCCGCACGCTAGAGCGAGGTGGTGCGGTATGGCCCGGGGTCGGGGCGCTTCGCGCTCACGCCGTCGCCGGACGACTGGTGGCGGATGCGGCGGATCACCCACGGCAGCAGGTACTCACGCGCCCAGCCCATGTCCTCGACCCGCGCCTGGCGCCAGGCCACCTTCGGCACGGGATCCGGGTTGTACGGCTCGATGTCGTTCTTCACGTTGAGCGAGTCGAGCACCATGCGCGCGATCGTGTTGTGGCCGATGGGGGAGAAGTGCAGCCGGTCGGGCGCCCACATGCGCGGGTCCTTGAGCTCGCGCAGCGCCCACATGTCGGCGACGACGAGGTCGTGGCGCAGGGCGATCGCGCGCAGGTTCTCGTTGTAGATGGCCACCTTGCCGCGGATGCGGCGCATCACCGGCGTCATCCCGATGTCGGGACCGTTGAACAGCACCACGGTCGCACCGCGAGAGCGCAGCTTCTCGACGCCGACCTCGAGGCGCGCCGCGACCTCATCGGGGTCGGTGTTGGGGCGGATGATGTCGTTGCCGCCGGCCGAGATGGTGATGAGGTCCGGGCGGAGTTCGAGTGCGACATCCACCTGTTCGTCGAGGATCTGCTGCAGCAGGCGGCCCCGGATGGCGAGGTTCGCGTAGGCGAACTCGTCGTTCTGCTCGCTGAGCACCTCGGCCACCCGATCGGCCCAGCCGCGGTACCCGCCGGGGCTCTGCGGCTCCGGGTCGCCGATGCCCTCCGTGAACGAGTCTCCGACGGCGACGTACCGTGACCACGGGTGCTTCTGGCTCATGGATCAAGCATGCGCCCTCCCGTGCCGCACCACAAAAACGGGGCCTACAGGTGCAACACGAATCCGTCAAGGCGGTGGTGGGGCACCCCGGAGTCGGGCACGGTAGACGCGTGGCCCCGTCTGGGGTCACGTCAATGATGTGCTGGGAGGTCATCATGGGAATCATCGGTTGGATAGTGCTCGGACTCATTGCCGGAGCCATTGCGAAGGCGATTCTTCCGGGACGTCAGCCGGGCGGGTTGCTTCTGACCCTCGTGCTCGGTGTCGTCGGTGCACTGCTCGGCGGATGGATCGGATCCGCGATCTTCGGCGTCGGCCTGTCGACGTTCTGGTCGCTCCAGACCTGGATCGTCGCAATCCTCGGATCCATCGTGGTGCTGCTCATCTTCGGGCTGCTCACGGGCGGCTCGCGCCGCCGTCGCGTCTGATCTTTCAGAGACGCGCGAACACTCGACGGCCCTCTCCACCACAGGTGGGGAGGGCCGTTTGTCGTCCACAGGGGCACCCCTCGTGCGGCCGACGTCGGTGCGGGCAGGTAGTGTCTTTTCAAGTGAGCGAGCCGCAGAGATCCGTGCCCCCGGTGGGCCGCTCTGCCGCCGAACACCTCTCGCCCTCGTTCCCGGAGCGCGCCGCCCGCGGCACCGCCGACCGGCTGCGCGCCTGGCAGGAGGAGGCGCTCGAGGCCTACTGGAGCACCGAGCCGCGTGACTTCCTGGTCGCCGCGACCCCCGGCGCCGGCAAGACCACCTTCGCCCTCCGCCTCGCCACCGAGCTGATCGCGCAGCGCAAGATCGACCGCGTGACCGTGGTGGCGCCCACCGAACACCTCAAGCGCCAGTGGGCGGATGCCGCGCACAAGGTCAGCCTCCGCCTCGACCCCGGCTTCAAGAACGCCCACGGCAGGCACGCGCGGCACTTCCACGGCGTTGCGGTCACCTACGCGCAGGTGGCGCTGCGGCCAGCGCTGCATCGCGCGATGACCGAGGGCGGCCGCACCCTCGTGATCCTGGACGAGGTGCACCACGGAGGGGACGCGCTGAGCTGGGGCGACGGCATCCGCGAGGCCTTCGAGCCCGCCGCCCGCCGGCTCTCGCTCACCGGCACCCCGTTCCGGTCGGACACGGCGTCGATCCCGTTCGTCGAGTACTTCCCGGATGAGCACGGCATCCGCACGTCCCGCGCCGACTACGCCTACGGCTACGGCCGTGCCCTCGCGGACGGCGTGGTGCGGCCCGTGATCTTCCTCGCCTACGCGGGAAAGATGCGCTGGCGCACCCGCACCGGCGACGAGATGGAGGCCAGCCTCGGCGAGGGAGACACCAAGGACGTCACCGCGCAGGCCTGGCGCACCGCCCTCGACCCGGAGGGCGAGTGGGTGCCCGCGGTGCTCAAGGCCGCCAACCGGCGGCTCACCGAGGTGCGGCACGGCATCCCGGATGCCGGCGGGCTCGTCATCGCCACGGACCACTACGCCGCGCGCTCCTACGCCACCATCCTCGAGCGGATCACCGGGGTGGCCCCCACGGTCGTGCTCTCGGACGAGAAGGACGGCAGCGACCGGATCGCGGCGTTCGCGGAATCCGACAGCCGCTGGATGGTGGCGGTGCGCATGGTCTCGGAGGGCGTCGACATCCCGCGGCTCGGCGTGGGCGTGTACGCGACGTCCGCCTCGACCCCGCTGTTCTTCGCCCAGGCGATCGGCCGCTTCGTGCGCACCCGGCGGCGCGGCGAGACCGCGTCGATCTTCCTGCCGAGCGTGCCGTCGCTGATGGCGCTGGCGGCTGAGCTCGAGACCCAGCGCGACCACGC
The DNA here is from genome assembly GCA_025463615.1 of Microbacteriaceae bacterium. Next base: position 2,856 of record JAODAU010000116.1, read on the forward strand.
CCTCGACCGCGACCCGGGCGAGGGGCTCGAGGAGATCCTGCTCGACGACGATGCGGCCGACGACGCCAACCGGGTCGAGTCGGCCTCGGGCGACGCCCTGCTGTTCGACTTCAAGGCGCTCGGCTCCGAGGCGGCCTTCGACCGCGTGCTCTACGACGGCGCGGAGTTCGGCTTCGCGGCGCCCGTCGACAGCCTCGAGGAGCTGGACTTCATCGGCATCCCCGGCCTGCTCGAGCCCGACCAGGTGCGCGA
>JAODAU010000148.1 GCA_025463615.1 Microbacteriaceae bacterium
CTTCGGGTTGAGCGTGCTCGGCGCGACGGGCACTTCGCTGATGTGCTGGTATGCGACCGCCGCCGCGCGCTCGCCGCGGAACGGGGGTCGGCCGGTGAGGAGTTCGAAGAGCACGACGCCCGTGGAGTAGAGGTCGGTGCGCGCATCCACCGCCTCGCCGCGGGCCTGCTCGGGCGAGAAGTACTGGGCGGTGCCGATGAGCGAGCTCGCGTCGGCGACCGTCGCCGCGTTGTCCGAGACAGCTCGCGCGATGCCGAAGTCCATGACCTTGACCTGGCCGTTGGCGGTGACCATCACGTTGGCCGGCTTGATGTCGCGGTGCACGAGCAGGGCGCGGTGGCTGTATTCGAGGGCGGTGAGGATGCCGCTCACGATGTGCACGGCCTCCTTGGGGTCGACCGGGCCCTCCGCGATGATGTCGCGGAGCACGCGACCATCCACGTATTCCATGACGATGTAGGGGACCTGGGTCTCGAGGCCGTTCTCGCCGGTGACCGTCTCCTCGCCGGCGTCGAAGACGCGGACGATGGTCGGGTGCGCCATGCGCGCCGCCTTCTGCGCCTCCTCGCGGAACAGCACCCGGAACTTCGGGTCGGTGGCGAGCGAAGGCTTGAGGAGCTTGATGGCGACGCGGCGGCCGAGGCGCGAGTCGGTGCCGACGTGAACGTCGGACATCCCGCCGCGTCCGATGAGGGCACCGACCTGGTAGCGGCCTGCAAGCAGGCGGGTGCCTTCGGTCACGATGCTCTTCTCCTGTGTGGTGCGGGGCGAGTGCTAGCCAGTGTACCGGGTGGCCCCTGAGGGATCGGTGGGGCCGCGCGCCCCCGTCAGTTGACCGTGAGAACCGACGGCGGCGAGGCCGTGGACTGCGCACCGGAGCAGTTTGCGACGTACGTGATCGTGTAGGTCGCGCCGCTCGCGGCGCCCGCCGGGACGCCGACCTGGATGGTCGACGTGTTTCCGGGAACCGGGCTCGCCGGGGTGAGCGTGGCGGTGGGCGCACCCGTGCTCGGGGTGATCGTGAACGCGTAGCTGGTGAGCGTCGACTGGTTCGGGCAGGCCGTGTACGCGGTGATGCCGAACGATGCGCTCCCACCCGCATCCGCGGTCTGGGAGGGCGGCGTGAGCCCGGCGGGCGCGGGCGGCGTCGGGAACGCGCCGTAGAACTTCACGGTGACGTTCGAGCCCTTGTCGAGGTTGCCCGTCGGGGCGACGGAGAACGCGGTGCCGGCGTCCGCGGGCGTGGGGGGCGTTCCCGCATCGGGCACGAGGGTGCCGGAGAGCTGGAACGAGCTGAGCAGGGCATTGACCTGCGCCGGCGTCTTGCCCATGAACTGGTCCGGGGTGATCGTCACGGTCGAGCTGGTCGGGGTGGTCGACGGCGTCGGGCTCGGCGGTACCGAGGAGTGCGTCACGGACGGGCTCTTCGACGGCGCCGGCTTGCCGGAGGGGTTGCCGAGCAGCGTGATCAGCGAGATGACGAGCACGACAAGAAGGATGAAGATGAGCGCGACGAGTGGCCACGTCCACGGGCTGCGCCGCTTCGACACCTGCGTGGGGTCCTGCGGCGGCGGGCCGGAGGCGGGCATGACCGTGGTCGCGAGCGACGTGCTGGGCGAGAGGGTCTTGGTGGCGCCGAGAACGCCGGGCACGGATGCCGCGGCCCCCGAGACATCCCCGCGGCGCAGCGCCTGCGCGGCTCGCGCGAGGTGCGCGGCGGAGGCGGGGCGATCGGCGGGGTTTTTGGCGATGCAGGCGAAGACGAGGTTGCGCACCGGCTCCGCGACGGTGACGGGCAGGTCGGGCGCGATCTCGTTGATCTGCGCCATGGCGATGGCGACCTGCGACTCGCCCGTGAACGGGCGGCGGCCCGCGAGCGCCTCGTAGGCGACGATCCCGAGCGAGTAGATGTCGGTGGTGGGCGACGCGGGGTGCCCGCTCGCCTGCTCCGGCGAGAGGTACTGCACGGTGCCCATGACCTGGCCGGTGGCGGTGAGCGGCACCTGGTCGGCGATGCGGGCGATGCCGAAGTCGGTGATCTTGACGCGGCCGTCCGGGGTGATCAGCAGGTTGCCCGGCTTGATGTCGCGGTGCACGAGCCCCGCGGAGTGCGCGGCATGGAGCGCCGACGCGGTCTGGGCGACGATGTCGAGCACCCGATCCGTCGACAGCACGCGCTCGCGCTCGAGGATGGTGGAGAGCGCCTCGCCGGGCACCAGCTCCATGACGAGGTAGGCACTGCCGTCCTCCTCGCCGTAGTCGAAGACGTTGGCGATGCCCTCGTGGTTGACGAGCGCCGCGTGACGGGCCTCGGCACGGAACCGCTCGAGGAAGCCCGGGTCGCCGAGGTACTCGTCCTTGAGGATCTTGATGGCGACGGTGCGCCCGATCACGAGGTCGGTGGCTTGCCAGACCTCGCCCATGCCGCCGATGGCGACGCGGCTGGAGAGCTGGTAGCGCCCTCCGAACGTGAGGCCGCTCGTGGGTCTCATTTGTTCAACACCGCCTCTATGACTGACTTCGCGATCGGGGCCGCGACAACATTGCCGAAGCTCGTCTGGTTCTCTACGACCACGGCGACAGCCACCTGCGGGTCGTTGGCGGGAGCGAAACCGGTGAACCAGAGCGTGTACGGCTTGCCATCGCCGTTCTGGGCTGTGCCTGTCTTACCGGCAACATCGACTCCTGCAATTCTTGCATTACTGGCTGCTCCATTGGCGACGTTCGCGATCATGAGTGTGGTGAGTGTCGAGGCAGTGTCGGAACTGATCGGATGCCCGAGCGACACCTGCTGGTAGGGCTGCACCACCGAGAGGTTGGGGGCCGTGATCTGCTGGATGAGGGTGGGCTTCATGAGATCCCCGCCGTTCGCGATCGCGGCGGTGGTCATCGCGATCTGCAGCGGGGTGACCCGGTCGTCGTATTGGCCGAACGACGAGAGCATCGTCTGCGAGTCATCCAGTCCGCTGGGGTAGGTGCTGGGCGTGACGGACATCGGCACGGAGAGCGCCTGGCCGTAGCCGTAGGCCTTCGCGTACTTGGCGATCTCGTCCTGGCCGAGCGCGAGCCCGAGCTCGGCGAACGGGATGTTGCAGCTGAGCCGGAGCGCCGTGGCGATCGTGACGGTCGGGGTTCCGCCGCAGGTGCCGCCCTCCGCGTTGTTGATGTACGTGTTGGTGCCGGGCAGTTTCAGCGTGGGCGGGTTGGGGAACTCGCTGTCGGGCGTGTAGCGGCCGCTGTCGAACGCGGCGGAGGCCACGACGAGCTTGAACACGGAACCCGGGTGGTAGAGGTCGCCCGCGATCGACCGGTTGAGCAGCGGGCGCAGCGGCGAGCCGATGAGCGCCTTGTACTGCGCGATCACGTCGTTCGTGTCGTGCGACGCCAGCACGTTCGGGTCGTACGCCGTCTTCGAGATCATCGCCAGGATGGCGCCGGTCTTCGGGTTGATCGCGACGACGGCTCCGGTGTGGTTTCCGAACGCGTCCCACGCCGCCTGCTGCACCTTCGGGTCGATGGTGGTCGCGACCGCGGCGCCCTTCGGGGTCTGCCCCGTGAGGATGGCGTTCACCTTGTCGAGGAACTGGTCGTTGGCGTTGCCGCTGAGATAGTCGTTGAGCGCGCCCTCGATGCCGGTGTTGCCCTGGTTGAGCGTGAAATATCCGGTGACCGCGGAGTAGAGCTCGGGCTGCGGGTAGACGCGCTGGAACTTGTAGGCGTCGCTCGAGGGCGTGGACTCGGCGATGGGCTGGCCGGCGACGAGGATCGGGCCGCGCTCCGCCGAGTAGCTGTCGTACAGGGTGCGCACGTTGTGCGGGTTGTTGCGCAGGTTGTCCACCTGGAACACCGTGATCACCGTCGTGGAACTGAAGAGCAGCACGAACATGATGAGCACGACCATGCTCACGCGCTTGAGTTCGCGGTTCATTCGATCACCAGCCTCGGCTGGTTGCGCACGCTGTCCGAGAGGCGCAGAAGCAGCGCTGCGATGATCCAGTTGGCCACGAGCGAGGAGCCGCCGGCCGCGAGGAACGGGGTGGTGAGGCCGGTGAGCGGGATGACCCGGGTGACGCCGCCCACGACGATGAAGACCTGCAGGGCGATGACGAACGAGAGGCCCACGCCGAGCAGGCGGCCGAAGTCATCCTGCCCGGCGAAGCCGATGCGGAAGCCGCGCGAGACGAACAGCAGGTAGAGCGCGAAGATGGCGAACAGGCCCACGAGGCCGAGCTCCTCGCCGAGGCTCGCGATGATGTAGTCGCTCTCAGCGAGCGGCACGATCGTGGGGCGCCCCTGGCCGAGCCCGGTGCCGACGAGCCCGCCGTGCGCCAGGCCGAACAGGCCCTGCACGAGCTGGTAGCTGCCGCCCACCTTGTCGTAGATGGCCGGGTTGAACGGGTCGAGCCACGAGGTGAACCGGCCGTGCACGTAGCTGAGCGTCGACCCGGCTATCACGGCGCCGCCCACGAACAGGGCGAGACCCAGGATGACCCAGCTGATGCGCGCCGTAGCCACGTAGATCATCACCAGGAACAGGCCGAAATAGAGCAGGGCCGTGCCGAGGTCGCGCTGGAAGATGAGCACCACCATCGCGGCGGCCCAGATCACGAGGATCGGGCCCAGGTCGCGGGCGCGGGGCAGCCGCATCCCGAGGAACCGGCGGCCCACCATCGACAGGCTGTCGCGCGCGGTCACGAGGTAGCCGGCGAAGAAGATGGCGAGCGCGATCATGGCCAGCTCGCCGGGCTGGAACGTGAACGAGCCGATGCCGATCCAGAGTCGCGCGCCGTTCACCGTGCGCCCGATGCCGGGGAGCATGGGCAGCAGAAGCAGCACGATGCCCACGAACATCGCCACGTAGCGGTAGCGCTGCAGCACCCGTTGGTTGCGGATGAGTACGAGCACGGCGGTGGCGATGATCATCGCCATCGCGGTCCACGCGATCTGGCGGATGCCCGCCGACCCCCACCCGGTGAGCTTCTTGGCGAGGTCGATGCGGTAGATCATCGCGATGCCGATGCCGTTGAGCAGGAAGATCACCGGCAGGATGAACGGATCGGCCTCGGGCGCCACGAACCGCAGCACGATGTGCATCGCGATCGCCAGCACCCCCAGCGCTCCCGTGAGGATGAGCATGTTCGGGAACAGCCGCCCGAGCGCCCCCAGCTGCACGAGCGTCACCGCGAACAGCACGATCAGGATGGCGAAGATCAGCAGGGCGAGCTCGAGGTTGCGCAGCTTGGCGGGCACGCGGATGCGCTTGATCGTGCGCGTGAACACCTGCAGCGGGCCGGCATCGACGGGGCGTGGAACGGTTGTGGCCTGGCTCATGGTCAGTTCGCGCCGGAGCCGAGGCGTTGGATGATGCTCTTGGCGTCGGACAGGCTGTCGGCGCTGATGGTGTCCTGCACGGTCTGCCGCGCGTAGCTGTCGAGGTCGGAGAGCTGGATGCTCGTCTGCTGGTACACGCTGTGCAGCGAGATCGGCCCGATGTCCTGCTGCACGCCGCGGTAGATGGCGACGGTCTGGCCGTCCACGCCCACGTAATAGTGGGTCTGCGTGACGCGGTAGCCGACGAAGAGAGCCGTGACGATGAGGAGCACGACGATGATCACGCCGACCAGCCACCCGATGCGGCGGTTGCGGGCCCGTCGGCGGTCCTCGAGGATCAGCTCGTCGAGGTACTCCTCCGACTCCGGCTCGAAGTGGCTGTCCTCCTGCTGAGTCGACTTGAGCGGATGCAGCAGCAGCGTCGGCAGGCGCAGCGGCCGCCGCCCGGTGTCGCCCTCGAACGTGAGCGGGAGCGCGGCCGACCCGACGATCGCGGCGGGCACTGAGGAGGAGTCGCCGCTCTCGTCGATGTCCACGATCACGACGGTGACGTTGTCGGGAGCGCCCTGGTCGAGGCTCTCCTTGATGAGCCGGTCCGCGGCATCCCGGGCGTTCGCCAGGCCGTTGAGCACGATCTCGATCTTCTCGTCCGAGACGTAGCTCGAGAGGCCGTCCGAGCAGAGGAGCCAACGATCGCCCGGCTTGACGTCGTGCACCGTGGTGTCGATCTCGGGGGCGGCATCCACGTCCCCGAGCACGCGCATGAGCACGGAGCGGCGCGGGTGCACGGCCGCCTCCTCCGGGGTGATGCGGCCGCTGTCGACGAGGCGCTGCACGAAGGTGTGGTCCGCAGTGATCTGCTTCAGCTTGCCGTCGCGCAGCAGGTAGATGCGGGAGTCGCCGATGTGGGCGATGGCGATGGCGTCGCCGGAGCGCAGGATGGCGCTGACAGTCGTGCCCATGCCGGTGAGTTCGGGATGCTCGAACACGGTCTCGGCCAGCAGCGAGTTGGCGGCGATGAGGGAGGCGTGCAGCGCGAACTCGGCGTCGTTGGCGGAGGCGTAGGGCCGATCCGCCTCCATCACGCGTTTCAGCGCGAGCGCGGAGGCGACGTCGCCGCCCGCGTGGCCGCCCATGCCGTCGGCGACGACGAAGAGCTGCGTGCCCGCATACCCGGAATCCTGGTTGTTCGCCCGGATCTTGCCGACATGCGAGACAGCCACGCTCTTTCCCGAAGCTGCCATGTGCTACCGCCGAAGTTCGAAGCTTGTCGTGCCGATCCGGACCGGGGTATTGAGGGGAACGGGGGTCGGGAGGGTCACACGCACACCGTCGAGGAACGTGCCGTTGGTCGAGTCTAGGTCTTGCACCACCCACTGGTCGTCCCAGCGCATCAGGCGCGCGTGGTGCGTCGACGTGTAGTCGTCGCGGATCACGAGACCGCTCTCACTGCTGCGGCCGATGGTGAGCGGCTCGTCGGGCAGGGTGAGCTCGAGGCCCTCCTTCGGCCCCGCGGTGATCACGAGCCGCGTGGCGAGGCCCGTCCTGGCGGGGGGAGAGGATGCCGGCGCCGGTCGTGCTGCGGGCGCCGCGGCGAGCGGGGCTGCCGAGGGCGCCATCGCCGAGGCGACGAACGGAGCCGCGTTCGACGGCTGCGACGGGAGTTTGCGCACGCGCTGCCCGAACAGGTCGGTGCGCAGCGCGTAGACGACAGCGAAGACGAAGACCCAGAGGATGAACAGCAGCCCGAACCGCAGCAGCAGCAGGGTCAGTTGGCTCATCGAATGCCGCCCGGGTCATCTCCGGCGCGCAGGTCGGAGAACTGGTCGACATCCGCGGACTGGGCTAGCACACGGAAAACGATACGGGTTCGACCGATATCGATCACGGAATCGGGCGTGAGCGGCGCTTTGGTGACGCGCACGCCGTTAAGAAGGGAGCCGTTCGTGGAGCCGAGGTCGTTGACCTGGGCGCGCTCGCCGTCCCACAGCACCTCGACGTGTTTGCGCGAGATGCCGGTGTCGTCGACGGTGATGTCGGCGTCGCTTCCGCGGCCGATCACCGTGCGGCTCTTGACGATGGGGTAGCGCTTGCCTGCGACATCCAGCACCGGGTTCCAGGTGACCTGGCCCTTCACGCTCTCGGAGTCGATCTGCACGACGCCCTCGGTGAGCGATGGGTCCTTTTCCAGCACGATCGAGATCCCGCCGGCGAACTGGTAGTGCTGGGCGACGGCGTGCTGGGTGACCAGCTGCGTGAGCTGGTCGATGAGCACCGGGCCGATGCCGGTCATCCGGTCGTAGTCGCCCCGGGCGAGTCGCACCACGAACTTGTTGGGAACCAGGATGCGGTCGCGCGCGACGACGGCGGCCTTGGTGTCGAGCTCACGCCGAAGGGCCGCAGTGATCTCGATCGGCTGCAGCCCTGACTTGAAGGTCTTGGCGAAGGCGCCGTTCACCGCACGCTCAAGACCACGCTCGAAGCTGTCCAGTAG
>JAODAU010000210.1 GCA_025463615.1 Microbacteriaceae bacterium
GCCGCAACGAGCAGGGACGGGAGCATTACTGGCCCGTAGTGAAGATGAAGTACGTCGCGATGCCGATGAAGGCGAGCGCCTCGGTGAAGGCGATACCGATGTACATGAGGACCGTGAGGCGACCCTGCAGCTCCGGCTGGCGGGCGACAGACTCGATCGTCTTGCCGACCACGATGCCGACGCCGATTGCCGGGCCGATCGCCGCGAGGCCGTAGCCCAGCGTCGCGACGTTTCCGCTCAGTGCGGCGACAGTTGTTACGTCCACGTTGTGTGTTTCCTTCCGTGATGGTGAGACAGGCGGATGCCCGGCCCGGTTAGTGCTCGTCCGCCAGCGCGAGCTGGAGGTAGACGGCGGTCAAAATCGTGAAGACATAGGCCTGCAGCACGATCACCAGCAGCTCGAGCACGGTGAATGCCAGGCCGAATCCGATGGTGCCGATGCCGAACAGCTTGAACAGCCCGTTCGCTTCGAGGAAGAAGAACGAGGTGGCGGTGAAGAACAGCACGAGCAGCAGGTGCCCGACGATCATGTTCATGAGGAGTCGGAGGGTGTGGGTCACCGGGCGCACGATGAACGTCGAGATGAGCTCGATCGGCGTGACGATGATGTACAGGCCCTTGGGCACCCCGGGCGGGAAGAGCGCGTTGCGGAAGAACTTGAGGCCGCCGTTGCGCTGAATGCCCGCGATGATCCAGGTGAAGTAGGCGATGACGGCGAGCAGAAGCGGCACACCGATCACGGCCGTGCCCGCCACATTCAGGAACGGCACCACCCCGGTGAAGTTCATCGCCAGGATCATGAAGAAGAAGGTGGTGAGGAGCGGCAGGAACCTGCGGCCGTCCTTCTTGCCGAGCAGTTCCTCGGCCACGCCGACGCGGATGAAGTCGAGGCCGAACTCGAACAGGGCCTGGCCGCGGGAGGGGACGATCTTGAGGTTGCGGGTCACGATCGAGAACGCGACGATGATGACGATCACCGACAGGATGCGGATGAGCATCACACGGTTCAGCTCGAAGGGCGTGCCCGCGAAGAGCACCACCGGCGGGAAGAACTCGGCGATGCTGGGCCCGACGAAGCCTCCGCTACCACCGTCGCCACCGTTGGCGAAGGGGAGGATTGAATTGAGAGCGTTAACTAGCAGCGCTAACTCCAGAATCGGGGCGTGACAGCACGCGGCGATGAAAAATGGGGGCCGATCTCCATAACACTATCAAGGTTTTTGCCCCGGCAGAGCCGGTCGAGTGGGCCGGAAAAGCTCAAAGATGGCGTTTCTTTCACGGACGGGGTCCGGAGTCGGGCAGGTCGCTCACATACGGCTGCCGCGAACGCGCGATGACGACGACATCAACGACGAGAGTGCCGAGCACCGCGACGATCAGGCTGAGGAAGAGCACGATCGGCTGGATCCACGGCTGGCCGCGCAGCAGGAACACCACGACGAGGAACAGCACGAACTTGAGCAGCCACGCGCCCATCACGATGCCGAAGAACGTGACGTTGAGCAGGTCGCCCTTCGAGACGCGGGTGGCGATCATCACGCTCGCCGTGGTGATGCCGAGGAAGACGAGCGCGATTGCCGTGCCGATGAGGGCGCTGACCACCCCGCGCCCACCCGCGACGAGGTAGCCCACCACGGAGCCGACGACGGCGATGACGGCGGCAAGCACACCCCCGTAGGCCAGGATGCGCTTCATGATGGGGATGGCGCTCACTGGGCGTCCTTTCGAGTGGTAAGGGCGTCGAGCACGGCGGCCTCGTGGTCGCCGGCGTCGGGCTGCCCCGATGACGGGCCGGCGTTCGCGGCCTCGTCGAGCGGGTCGAAACGGGCGGCGTCGGCATCCGCGGCCGCCTCGGGGGGCGCCGACTGCACGGCCGCCTCGACGGCCTTGCGCCGGGTGAGCGGCGCGAGCGTGAGCGCGGTGCAGACGATGAGGCCCACCAGCACGAACAGCACGGCCCAGATCGTGGGCACGAACAGTGCGAACAACACGCCGAACGAGACGACGGCCGTCCAGGCGTAGAACAGCAGCACGGCGTGCACGTCCGAGTGGCCCATGTCGAGCAGGCGGTGGTGGAGGTGCTTGCGGTCGGCGGAGAACGGCGACTTGCCGGCGCGCAGGCGGCGCAGGATGGCGAGGCAGAAGTCGAGCAGCGGCACGATCAGGATCGCGAACGGCAGCAGGATCGGGATGAACGCGGGCACCAGCTGGCGCGAGAACTGGATGGAGGCGACATCCACCGACCCGGTCACGGAGATGGCGGAGGTGGCCATCATGAGGCCCACCAGCATGGAGCCGGCGTCGCCCATGAACAGCTTGGCCGGGTGCCAGTTGAGCGGCAGGAAGCCCACGCACGCGCCGATCAGGGCCGCGGTGATGAACGACGCGAGGTTGAAGTACTCGGTCTGCCCGATCTGGTTGGCCAAGATGTAGCTGTAGACGAAGAACACGCCGTTCGCGATGATCGCGACCCCGGCGACCAGGCCGTCGAGACCGTCGATGAAGTTGACCGCGTTCATCACCAGCACCACGGCCAGCACCGTGATGATCAGCCCGGAATACGACGAGAGCTGGATGACGCCGCCCGAGATCGGCAGTGTGGTGAGCTGCACCCCCTGCCAGGCGAGCAGGAAGGCGGCGAGGATCTGGCCCACCAGCTTGGTGGTCCAGTCCAGGTCCCAGAGGTCGTCGGCCACGCCGATCGCCACGACGATGAACGCCGCGCCGAGGATCGCGAGGATCGGCCCCGGTTTCACGAAGATGAGGTGGAACTGCGGCAGCTGCGAGGCAACGGCGAAGGTGACGAGCATGCCGAGGAACATCGCGATGCCGCCGAGCCGCGGCGTCGGGCGCTTGTGCACATCGCGCTCGCGGATCTTCGGGTACAGCCTGTACTTCATCCCCAGCCGCTGGATGAGCACGGACAGGCCGTAGGTGACCCCGGCCGACAGGATGCCGGCCCCCAGGTAGAAGACGAACCTCACGACGCGCGCACCCTGTCGATCACGGCCTCGATCGCCTCGTCGGAGATCACGCCGTGCCGCACGATGCGCAGCTCGCCGCCGTCCGCGAGGGCGGTCGCGTCGACGATCGTCGATCCGGTGCCCGCCTCGTGGCCGGTGTACGCCTCCCCCACGGCGCCGCCATCGAGGTAGACGGAGACCGAGTCGCCGAGCATGGCCTCGGCATCCTGGGCGGTGGATGCGGCGGTCTGGCCGGTGAGGTTCGCCGAGGAGACCGCGAGGGGCCCGGTCTCACTGAGGAGTTCGAGGGCGAGGCGGTTGTTCGGCATCCGCAGGGCGACGGTGCCGCGGGTCTCCCCCAGGTCCCACTGCAGGGAAGCACGGGCCTGCAGGATGACGGTGAGCCCGCCCGGCCAGAACTCGGCGACGAGCGCGCGGACCTCGTCGGGCACCGTCTCGGCGAGCGCGTCGAGGGTGGGGATGCCGGGGATGAGCACCGGCGGCGGCGCCTGCCGGGTGCGGCCCTTGGCATCCAGGAGCCGCTGCACGGCCTCGGGGCTGAAGGCGTCCGCGGCGAGGCCGTAGACCGTGTCGGTCGGGACGACGACGAGCTCACCGCGGCCGATGGCGACCCTCGCGAGTCGCATGCCGGTGAGGAGCTCGGTGGGGTCCGAGCAGTCGAAGATCGTCGCCATGTCGGAAGCCATCCTACTTCGGGCGACCTTGGCAACTTCCTCTGGGATAATTGGGAACACGCGTTTGGAGCACGGTGACCCTCTTCTTCTTCGATTTCGACAAGACGCTCTACGCGTACAACTTTCGCAAACGCCTGCCTGAGCTCAGCCGGCTCACCGGCGTGAGCCAGTACCAGCTCGCCAAGACCTGGTGGGCGGGCGGCTACGAGAAGCGCGCGGAGAGCGGCGAGTGGCGAGACCCGGCCGACTACTTCGCCGAGTTCGAGCGCGTCACCGGCGCCCACCTCACCCTCGAGGACTACCAGGCCTCCCGCCACCTGGCCAGCACGCCGATCCTGGGCAGCGTCGACGCGCTGCGCCACGCCGCCACGCTCGGCACGGTGAGCCTGCTCTCGAACAACCCGTCGCCCTTCGCCGCCTCGCTGCCGGTGCTGGCGCCGGACGTCTGCGAGATCGTGGGCGAGAACCGGCTCGTGAGCTGCGACCTCGGCGTGCGGAAGCCCGATCCGAGGGCCTACCGGCTCGCCCTGAAGCGCTTCGGTGTCACCGCCGAGGAGACCTTCTTCGCGGATGATTCGGCCGAGAACATCGCAGGCGCGGTCTCGATCGGCATCACCGGCCACCAGCTCACCTACCTCAACGGCGTGCCGCAGGTCGAGGCGCTGCGCGACGCCATCGACGCCTTCGCGGGGGCGCACGCGTGAGCCTGCTCTTCATCTTCGACATGGACGACGTGCTCTACGACTACGACTGGCGCGTGCGCATGGCCGGCATGACGGACCTCACGGGCCTCTCGCTCGAGCAGCTGCGCGAGCGCTGGTGGAACGACCGCGGCGAGTGGCGCGCGGAGGCGGGCGGCTTCGCCGACGCCGACGAGTACCTCGCCGCATTCAGCAGCGCGCTCGGCGTGGAGATCGACGAGGCCGAGTGGGTGCGCATCCGCGGCTCGGCGATGACGCCGTGGGCCGACTCCATCGCCGCCGTCTCCCGCGCGGCGGAGCTCGGGCAGGTCACCCTGCTCACCAACAACGGGCCGCTGGCGTCGCGGCACCTCGCGACGCTCGCGCCGGACCTCGTGCCGGTGTTCGGCGACCACCTCTTCACGTCGTCGGACTACGGGGCGCGGAAACCCGATCCGCAGGTCTTCGAGGCGGTGCTGGAGCGCTACGGGGTCGATGCGCACGACGCGTTCTTCGCCGACGACCTGCGCATCAACGTCGAGGGCGCACGGAGCGTGGGGATCACCGCGCACCAGTTCCGCGATGCCGCGAGCCTGCTTGCCGCGATCGAGGACTTCGCCGCGACCCGCTGATCCGCTCCCTGGCGAGGGTGCTTGACTCCATGTCTTTCTTCTGTGTATGGTCTACGCAATTGAGTGTACGCAATACACACAATGTATCTCATAGACAGATTCGTACAGGAGAACGACATGCGCAGCACAGGAGTAATCACCGTGCGCGGCCTCGGCAAGTCATACGGCTCCACCCCCGTGCTCGACGGGGTGGACATCACCGTGACGGAGGGCGAGATCTTCGCCCTGCTGGGGCCCAACGGGGCGGGC
>JAODAU010000218.1 GCA_025463615.1 Microbacteriaceae bacterium
GGTCGCGCGGGTCGCATCCGACGACCAGCTCTGGACCACGGCCGACTGGTCGGCCCGCTTCGACCTCCCGTTCGACGACCGTGCGACGGGCTACGGACAGTCGACGCAGGATGTCGGGGCCGTCCGCGCCGACGCGGAGCTGCTGCTCGGCTACCACGACGCCGTCTTCGAACGCACCCTCGACTATCTGCGCGACCTGGAGGACGCCGACTTCGACCGGGTCGTCGACACCCGCTTCGACCCGCCGGTCACCCTCGCGGTGCGCATGATGAGCATCCTCAGCGACGAGTTGCAGCACGTCGGCCAGGCCGCGTTCGTGCGCGGCGTCGTCGAGCGGCGCTGAGCACTGGAAGAATCGGCAGCGTGCCCACTCTCCAGCGCCGCGTCCGCATCGCGGTTGCGCGCTTCTCGCGCACACGGTTCTTCCGCCGCGTCGGACCGACGATCATGCCCCCGCTGGAGAAGGCGACGTCCGCGCTCACCCGGGGGCGGCATCCGCTGAGCGGCTTCCTCGTGCCGTCGCTCGTGCTCCACACGACGGGCGCGAAGTCCGGCCTGCCCCGTGAGACCGAGCTGATGTACGTGCCGGAGGGGCAGAGGATGCTGGTCACCGGCAGCAATTTCGCCCGGGACAGCCACCCCGCCTGGACAGCCAACCTGCTCGCGGACCCGCGAGGTTCGGTCAGGGTGAACGGCAAAGACATCCCGGTCCTAGCCGAGCTCATCGAGGACGACGAGCGCGAGGCGGTGTGGGCGTACATCGAGGAGCAGTGGCCCGGATATCGCGGCTACGAACGCGCGTCCGGTCGCGTTCTACGCATCTTCCGACTCACTCCGACCACTTAATACCACCCCGCACCATATTTACCCACTGGCTCATGGCAATCGGCCCTTAGGATTCATCCATGGCCGACCCGCGGATCCAGCGGACGAAAGACCATGTGCTCGCTGTCGCCCGAAGACTCCTCAGCGAACCATCCGACGTCCCGCTCACTTTCACCACCCTCGCCGCCGAGGCGCAGGTGTCTCGACGCACCCTGTACACGCACTGGGGCACCATCGATCGCGTCATCGCCGAGGCCGCGACCGATGAATTCGCCCCCGAGGACGCCGACTTCTCGGGCCTCGACCTCACCGGGCGCCTGTGCGCCTTCCTCCGCCTCGTGCGCAACCGGCTCGCCGACCCCGCCACGAGCGTCGCCGCGACCGGCCTCGTCGCGCGCGCGGTCCACGACCCGGAGGCGGTCGAGGTGCTCGCCGCGATGGTCGAACGCGGGCGCGGCGAATTCGCCACCCACGTCGCCCCCATCACGCCGCAACAGTACGAGCTGATCATCGGCCCGCTGTTCCACGCCGAATTCTTCGCGCGTTCGCGCATGACGGACGACCAGCTCGACGCGATGGTGCCGTACGTGGTCTCCCTGCTGGGCGACGAGGAACTCGCGCGGGCCTAGTCGCGGCTCGACAGCACCTCGAAGTGCCAGTGGCCCTGCTCGAGATGCCAGGACCGGCAGGATTCCTGGTCCCACTCGTACTCGGACATGCCCAGGGCATCCGCCCACCCCTGCGCGTCGGCGACGGCGTTCTCCGCCGTCTCGAGCGGCCGCCCCTCGATCACGTGGCCGTCCGGGTAGTCGACGATCCGCCACTCGAACCCGCCGAGTTCGCGGCTGGTCCCGAAGTCGGCGAGCACTCCGACCACCGCGGATTCCAAGGCCGCCCCCACGTCGTCAGCCCGCATCCGAGGACCCCCTTGCCCTGCGACCGTGCATTTTCTCTCCCCTGATCGGAGATACTCGGGTTCGCCCCGACTAGTAGGGCGATATATCGAGATTAGCGCACGGCGACAGCGGAGAGTCGAGAATTTTTCTGCGCGGGGTACAAATCTCAGCCGCGGCGCTGCAGCTCCTGGAGCGACCACGTGTTGCCGTCTGGGTCGGAGAAGAACACGAACCGACCCCAGGGCAGGACCTGGATCTCGCTCGCGTCGACGCCGCGCGAAACGAGCTCCTCGCGGGCCCGGTCGGCGTCGTCGATCACGATCTGCACGCCCTTCTGCGACCCCGGCGCCATCTCGGTGATGCCGGTGCCCATGACGATCGAGCAGGCCGATCCCGGGGGAGTCAGCTGTACGAATCGCAGCTCGTCGCTGACCCGGTGGTCGTGGTCGGCGTCGAATCCGACCTGGTCCACGTAGAAGGCCTTCGCGCGGTCGACGTCGCTGACGGGGATGGCCACGAGTTCGATCTTCCAGTCCATGATGTGTCTCCTTGTCGTTCGGTGATGAGACCACGGTAGAAGTCATACAGGTCGCTTTCTGTCCTGATTAAGAAGAGAATCTACGCATGGCCGAGACGACTTCGCGAGTGCTGTCCCTGCTCTCCCTGCTGCAGTCGCACCGCCAGTGGGCCGGCCCCGAGCTCGCCCGGCGCCTGGACGTCACCGAGCGCACCCTCCGGCGCGACATCGAGCGGCTTCGCGATCTCGGCTACCGCATCGAGACCACGCGCGGCGCCACGGGCGGCTACCGCCTCGAGGCCGGCGGGCAGCTGCCGCCCCTGGTGCTCACGGATGACGAGGCCGTGGTCATGGCCATCGGCCTCCGCCTCGCCGCAGCGCAGGCTATCGAGGATGCCGAGCAGACCACCACGGGCGCGCTCGCCAAATTCGAGCAGGTGCTCTCGCCCGCGCTGCGCCAACGGGTCAACGCCCTCGCGGGCCTCGTCGGCCAATCCCCGGACGGGCTGCAGCCGGTGACCTCCGAGCTGCTCGGCCAGCTGGCGCTCGCCTGCCGCGACCACGAGCGCATCCGCTTCCGTTACCGCTCGCCGGCGGGTGTCGAGAGCGAGCGCGTCGTGGAGCCGCACTCGCTCGTCACCGCCCGCCAGCGCTGGTTCCTGGTCTGCTGGGACCGCGACCGCGACGACTGGCGGTCGTTCCGCGTCGATCGCATGAGCGCGTTCTTCGCCACCCGGGTGCGCTTCGACCCGCGCGAGCTGCCGGCGGCGGATGCCGGGGCCTTCCTCACCGAGCGTGCGTTCCAGGCGCGGCATCCGCACCATGCCGACGTGGTCATCGAGCTGCCACTCGCCGAGGTTCGCACGCACCTGAACCGGTGGGCGGCGTCAGCGAGCGCACTCTCGCCGGAAACCACACTGTGGCCGCTGGATGCCGAGACGCCCGAGCAGCTCCTCGGCGCCCTGGCCTGGATCCCCGAGGGCGTGCGGTACGAGGTGCGCGGCGATCCCGGGCTCCTGGCGTTCCTGCGGGAGCGCAGCGCACGCCTCGCCGCGGCGGTCGGCTGAGCTCAGTCCTCGCCGATGTCCTCGTTCCAGAGCGCCGGGTTCTTCTCGATGAAGTCGCCCATCATGGCGATCAGGCCCGGGTCGTTGACCACGGTGAGTTCGACGCCGTTCTCGGCCAGCCAGTCCTGGCCGCCCAGGAAGCTCTGGTCGTCGCCGACCACGACGCGCCCGATGCCGAACTGCCGCACCAGGCCGGAGCAGTACCAGCACGGCGAGAGGGTCGTCACCATCACGGTGTCGCGGTAACTCCGCTGGCGCCCGGCGTTGTGGAACGCGTTCGTCTCCGCGTGCATGGCGGCGTCGCCGTCCTGCACCCGCCGGTTGTGGCCGCTGCCGAGCAGCCGGCCGTCGGAGGAGAACAGCGCGGCCCCGATCGGGATGCCGCCCTCCGCAGCCCCCTTCTCGGCCTCCGCCAGCGCGACGGCGAGCTTCTCGGCATCCGTCGCGTAGATCGCCTCGCTCACGCCACGGTGTCCGCAGCGTCGACGCCGACGATCACGTCGGGCGTGGACGAAAGCGGGCCGCCGAGCTTCGGTTTGAAGGCCTTGAACAGCACGAAGTAGAGCACCGCGGCCAGCAGGAAGCCGACGAGTGCCGTCAGGTCGGTGCCGGTCGCGACGGCGACCGGGCCCTGGTAGTAGCCGAACTGGTTGGCGAACAGCGAGATGGAGACGGCCGTGGCGACGACGAAGGAGATGATCCCGGCGGGGTTGCGGTACTTCGCCTGCTCCGGCACCAGGGAGGCGATCTCGGTTCCGCGCCTCAGCCAGCGGTCGACGAACACGACGCCCAGCCATGGCGCGATCCAGTAGGCGATCACGAGCAGGAACCCCGTGTACTTGGTGCCGGCGTCGGGGATCGCGCTCCACGCGATGAAGAAGCCGACGACCCCGAACAGTGCAGCGATGATGGCTCGGCGAAGGGCGAACGGGATCTTGATGCCTGCCGCGAGGAACGACATGGCTCCCGAATAGACGTTGAGGGCGTTCGCCGAAATGGCACCGATCGCGATCGCGACCAGCGTGAGGTCGGCGACCCAGGTCGGCATGCTGTGCACGAACGACCCGGTGGGGTCGGTCTCCTTGAAGGCGATGGTCGTGGCCGCGGCGCCCGCGGCCATCAGCACCACGCACGACACGAAGTTGCCGAGGCCGGCGGCGAGACCGATCTTCCTGCGGCTCGTGCTGGCCCTGAGGTAGCGGCTGTAGTCGGACGCGTACGGGTTCCACCCGGCGGCGTAGCCGAAGGCCGCCCCGGCGGCGAGGGTGAATCCGCCGAAGCTGAAGTTGCTGCCGCCCTTCTGCACGTAGCCGAGGTTGGCGTGCATGAAGATCGTCACGGTGGCGATCAGGAAGATCGCGCCGAGCACGTAGGTCGAGTAGCGCTCGAAGAACTGGATGAGGTCGTGCCCGATGAAGGCCACGATGATCTCGATCACCACGATGATGATCAGCGCGACGACCACGGGCATCCCGGTCAGCGTGGCCAGGGCGAACGCACCGCTCACCGAGTTGACCGCGAACCAGCCGAGCCCGGCCACGAGCGCGTTGATCGCGGCGGGCAGGATGTTGCCACGGTTGCCGAACGCGGTGCGGCTGATGACGAGCTGCGCCAGGCCTTCGCGCGGCCCCCAGGTCGACAGCACGCCCTGCGTCAGCGCGCCGAAGGCGGTGCCCAGCACGATCGCCGCCATCGCCTGCCAGAACCCGAGACCGAAGAACGCGATGGCGATCACGCCCACGAACACGGTCGCGAACTCGAGGTTCGGCGCGGTCCAGGTCGCGAAGAGCTGCCACGGTGACCCGTGGCGCTTGCTCGCCGGGATGGCTTCGATGCCACCCGGCTCGACCGATGTGATGCGGGGGGAGGGCGCGAGGGTCGCCGTCGAATCTGTCATGCCCGAATCCTAGGGAGCTTGGGCCGCGGCATGCCCGGCGCGCGCCCAACACTTCACACGTTGTTAACACGGCGAAAGTTGTTTTCGGTCAGCGACCCATCAGCTTGTCGAGATCGCGCCGGTCGCGCTTCGTCGGTCGACCCGCCCCGCGCTCGCGCACGACGGTCAGCGTGCGCTCCTCCTTGGGCGGTGGGGGAGGCGTGAGGTCCACGTAGCACTCGATCGCCACGGACGCCCCTACCCGCTTGCTGATGATGCGCGCGACCTTCACCGTGCGCTCGAGCTCGGTGGTGCGGAGCCGGATCTCGTCGCCGACGCGCACCGGCTGCGCCGCCTTCGCCCTCTCGCCGTTCACCTGTACATGCCCCGCGCGGCATGCGGCCGTGGCGGCGGATCGGGTCTTGGCCAGGCGCGCCGACCAGACCCAGCTGTCGACGCGCGTGGTGGTGGCGGATGCGGCATCCATGGTCACGCCTCGGCGAGCGCGCCCTTCCACGACACGAGACCGCGCACGGTCTCGCTCGGGTCGTCCGCGAGGCGCTCCATCACGTCGGCGGGCACGAAGAAGTTGATGGCGAGGAAGCCGCGCACACGCTCGGACGGGTCGTCGGCAAGCGACCGCAGCACGTCGCACGGCGCGCTCTCGTTGCGGGCGACGCAGGAGCGCACGCCCTCGTCGGCGTCGCGCGCGAGGGTCTCCATGAGGTCCTCGGGTGTGTTGTAGCTGCTGGCGACGCTCTCGCGGATCTTCGGGTTGGCGTCTGTGGCGAGCAGGCGCAGGCGGGCGATCTTCGACGCCGTCACCGGGGGAGTGGAGTGCGCGAGCGCGTCCTCCTCGGGGCTGAGCATGACCGGTCGGTGGTCACGCATCGCCTGCCGCTGCGCGGGGGTGTTGAAACGGATGCACGACATCCTTCAACGGTACCCCTCAGGCGGCCGCGCTCTCGGCTGCAGCGCGCCGCGGGAACCACGGGATGATCGGCGAGACGCGCCTCTGGTACCCGGCGTACTCGGGGTAGCGGCCGAGGCTGATGTTCTCGGTGAAGATCGTCGAGCCGACGAACAGGATGGTGAGCAGGAACGCGCCGGCGATCGTCCACTGCAGCACCGATCCGGCGGCCGAGGCGCCCAGGAAGAAGAGCACCCACCACTGCGCCTGCTCGAAGAAGAAGTTGGGGTGACGTGAGAAGCGGAACAGCCCGGACTGCAGGAACCGCGGGTTAGGCTCGCGCCCGGCCGCGACCTCCGCCCTCTTCCAGGCGTGGAAGTTCCACTGCTGCTGGTCGGCCACGGTCTCGCCGACGGTGAAGGCCACGAAGAGCACGGTGAGCACGACGTCCAGCGGCCCGAACGGCGTCTGGTTGAGGTAGGCGGTGAAGGCGGGCAGCGCGATGAGCACGAGGATCGCGTTCTGGTACAGCACGATGAAGAAGAAGTTGAAGAGCTGGAACTGCCACGGTTTCATCCGCGCGCGCAGTACCGCCCAGCGATAGTCCTCGACGCCGGAGTAGCCGCCCTTGCGCGCGAAGTTGAAGGTGAGGCGCGCGCCCCAGATCGTCACGATCACCGCCATCACGTCGAGCCGCACGTCGGCCAGCCCCGCGGATGCCGCGAACACCCACACGTACACCACCGGCACTATCGACCAGATCCGGTCGACCCAGGAGGTGTCTTTGGTGATGAGCGATGCGATCCAGACGAAGGCGCAGACCGCGGCCGCGATCCAGAGCACGATGAAGAGGGGAGCCATGGCTCGAAGCCTAATCGCCGCACGCCCGGCCGGTGCGGATTCCGGCACTGGACGAGTCCCGCCGATCGGATACGCTAGGGCGCTAAGGAAGTCAGGGAGGCTCGCATGAACGACACGGAGAGACCGGGTGACGACATAGCGGGCAAGCCTCAGGAGACCGACACCACCATCCACGACAGCGCCGAATTCCAGGCGCAGCTGGCGGCCCTCAACGGCGAGGTCACGCCCGAGGAGCAGGCGGCGATCGCCGCGCTTCCGTCCGGGTCGGCCCTCCTCGTCGTGCGCCGCGGGCCGGACGCTGGCTCCCGCTTCCTCCTCGACTCCGACCTCACCACGGTGGGCCGGCATCCCGATGCGGACATCTTCCTCGACGACGTGACGGTCTCGCGCCGCCACACCGAGTTCCTGCGCAACGGCACCACGTTCGAGGTGCGCGACCTGGGCAGCCTCAACGGCACCTACCTCGACGGCGTGCGCATCGACACGGCCCTCCTGCACGAGGGTGCAGAGGTGCAGCTCGGCAAGTTCAGGCTCACCTTCTTCGCATCACGACTCGACCTGGCCAACCAGGCGAGTGCGAACCAGGCGAGCAAGTAGTGGCACGGTCGTCCTCGGAGCGCTCGGTCGCGCCATCCCGCGGCACAGCGGATGCCGCGCTGCTGAGCATCGGGCAGGTGCTCGCCCGCCTCACCAGCGAGTTCCCCGACCTCACGCCGTCGAAGCTGCGGTTCCTTGAGGAGCGCCAGCTCATCTTCCCGGCGCGCACCGAGTCGGGCTACCGCAAGTTCTCGGCCGCCGACCTCGACCGGCTGCGGTTCGTGCTCACGATGCAGCGCGACCACTACCTGCCGCTCAAGGTCATCCGGGGCTACCTCGAGGAGCTCGACGCGGGCAAGGAGCCGGAGCTACCCGGCGGCTCCACGGCGCCCGGAGGGTCGATCCTCTCCACCGACCGCAAATACAAGCGTGACGAGCTCGTGCGCGAGGCCGGCGCGACCCCGCAGCTGCTCAACGACGCCGTGTCGTCGTCGCTCATCGTGGCCTCCGACGTGTTCGGCGACGACGCCCTGGTGGTGCTCCGCTCGCTCGTGGAGCTGCAGCGCTCGGGCATCGAGCCGCGCCACCTGCGCGGTTTCCGGGCGGCCGCGGAGCGCGAGCTCGGACTGATCGAGAGCGCGCTGATCCCCGTCGCGCGTCGGAAAGATGCGTCGAGCCGGGCCAAGGCGGGGGAACTCGCGCGCGAGATCGCCGGGCAACTCGAGATCGTGCGTTCGAGCCTGATTCGCTCGGCGCTGACGAGGCTCGACCCGTAAACTGATCGAGCGGGCCGACACGCCGATCCGGTTTGGCGAATGTCGCGGATCATCGTCGGCGCATCGGTAACGTTGGCGAAGTCAAAGTGTCAACCACACCTTGAACGTTAAGGGTGGCCGCAGGAGTGGGAGCGAAATGAACGAGCCAAGCACGCGTAGCGAGGATTCCCGCTACGACCTCGGTCTGCTCTTCACGGACGGCATGCCCGACCTCGACGACGCCGCCGGATACCGCGGGGCCGTCGCCGCGCGGGCCGCGGGCATCAGCTACCGCCAGCTCGACTACTGGGCGCGCACCGAGTTAGTGGAGCCCACGGTGCGGGGAGCGGCTGGATCGGGGTCACAGCGCCTCTACGGTTTCCGCGACATCCTCGTGCTCAAGCTCGTCAAGCGCCTGCTCGACACGGGCATCTCCCTGCAGCAGATCCGCACCGCCGTCAACCAGCTGCGCGAGGCCGGGGTCAATGACCTCGCCCAGACGACGCTGATGAGTGACGGCGCGAGCGTCTACCTGTGCACGTCCAACGACGAGGTCATCGACCTCGTCAGTCGCGGGCAGGGCGTGTTCGGCATCGCCGTCGGGAAGGTGCTGCGCGAGGTGGAGACGTCGCTGGTCGAGCTCGACTCCGAGCGCCCCGACCTCGCGGACGAGCTCGCGGCGCGCAGGGCCACCCGCGCTTCCTGAGCATCAAGCCGGAACCTACGCAGAGACCGCGTACTCGCCGATCTTCGCGGTGCGCAGCACCCGGTCCAGCAGCAGGTCGAAGTTGTGCG
>JAODAU010000241.1 GCA_025463615.1 Microbacteriaceae bacterium
TCGAAGGCCACCCTCGCGCGACGGTCGGCGTCCGCACGCGGATTCAGCGCGTGGCTGGCGCGCGCGACGAGCGAGACCGCCGATCCTGCCGCGCGCCTCCGCTCCCCGAAACCCGACAAGACGCTGCCACGGGTCGTGAATCGCGCTCAGATGGCCGGGATGCTCGATGCCCTGGCAGTCAAGGCGGCCGAAGGAGAGCCGGGCGCCGTGCGAGACCAAGCCGTGATCGAACTCCTATACGCGTCAGGCATCCGAGTCTCCGAGCTGACCGGGCTCGACGTCGACGATGTCGACCTCGAGCGTCTCACCGTCCGAGTGCTCGGCAAGGGGTCCAAAGAACGCGTCGTTCCGTTCGGCGTTCCGGCACGGGATGCGCTCGTCGGATACATTCGAGGTGCCAGGCGTGCGCTCGTTGTAGCGGGCTCAGGCGCCGCACTTTTCGTCGGCGCGCGCGGCGGCAGGCTCGGAACCCGGGCCGTCTACGACCTGGTGGCGGGCCTGCTCGCGGACATCCCCGGTGGCGGCCCCGCCGGTCCGCACGCTCTCCGGCACACGACCGCCACGCACTTGCTCGACGGGGGCGCCGACCTGCGCGCCGTTCAAGAGCTTCTCGGGCACGCCAGCCTCGGCACAACCCAGATCTACACGCACGTCTCCACCGAAAGACTGAAAGAGAGCTATCGGATCGCCCACCCCCGGGCCTGACCGGTCGGCGGCGGCCCCAGCGCGTCCGCGCGGTGCAGGGGGAGGAGGACCGCGCGCGGAACCCGGTCGAAGAACAACAGCGGAGAGACGTACGCTCCGTCGATCCTGACACCCACGTGCAGGCAGCGCGCTTCGCAATGGCCGCCGGTCGCGACGACACCGATCGGCTCGCCAGTACGAACGGTCGCCCCCACCAGCAGCGTGGGGGACGTCGTCGACACGTTCGCCGCAAGCGGCTCGTAGGTCGAGAGCACACCGCCGCCGTGGTCGAGCGTCACCACGGGTCGGCCGGCTACGGCGCCGACGAAGCGCACGGTCCCGTCTGCGGGCGCGGTCACCAATGCACCGGCAGCGGCAGCCAGGTCGATCCCGCGGTGACCGGCCGCATACAGCCTCGGCGGAGCCTCGAAACCGCGAGTCACGGCCGCTGGTCGGACCGGCCATTGCCAGCGCGGATGGGCTCGCACCGCATCAGCCAGCTCGGGGTGGGCACCAGCCAGCTCGGAGTGGGCACCAGCCAGCTCGGCGTGGGCATCCGCCAGCCCCAACTGGGCATGCGCCAGCGCGAAGGGAACATCCGCCTTCGCGAACGGAACACTGCCCCCACCGAGCACCACCAACATCACCCCTACGGCCACCCTCCCACCACGCATCCGGCTCTTCACGACCGACCACCCCCTTCGTCCACTGACCACCCTGCCAAGCGACGCGCGGGGGTGGAGCGGTCGCCGCCGATCCGTGGAGAACCTCCTTCCGCGGCGGGATGTGGAGGACAAGTGGACGACAAGTGGACGACAAGTGGAGGACAAGTGGGGGACAAAGGGGACTCGCTCATCCGGGACTTGTCCGGACGTCGGCGCGGAGTAGCTTGGAAATGCCGGTCGTTCGTGGCACCCCTCCGGCGCCTTCGGAGCCGCACGCGAGTGAAATGGGGCCTCATGACTGACAAGCAGAACAACATCGCCGCCTCCTCCGACGAGAACGTGCCCCAGCCGACCGGCGCCATGCGGCGCAAAGTGGTGGGGCTGGCCGTCGCCGCCGCGGTCGGCGGGTTCCTCTTCGGTTTCGACTCGTCCGTGGTGAACGGCGCCGTCGACTCGATTCAGAAGCAGTTCACGCTGAACGCGCTCGTGACTGGATTCATCGTGGCGATCGCTTTGCTGGGATGCGCCGTCGGCGCGTACGTCGCCGGTCGCCTCGCCGATCGCTGGGGTCGCTTGAAGGTCATGCTTCTCGGCGCCGTGATGTTCTTCGTGAGCTCCATCGGCGCTGGTCTCGCCTTCTCCGCCTGGGACCTCGGATTCTGGCGCGTGATCGGCGGTCTCGGGATCGGGATCGCCTCCGTGGTCGCCCCCGCATACATCGCCGAGATCTCCCCGAGGCAATCGCGCGGTGGCCTGGCATCGCTGCAGCAGCTCGCCATCACGATCGGTATCTTCGTCGCGCTGCTCTCCGACGCGCTTCTCGCCGGTATCGCCGGTTCGGCCTCGAACCAGTTGTGGTTCGGTCTCGAGGCCTGGCGCTGGATGTTCCTCGTCGGCGTCATCCCGTCGATCGTCTACGGAATCATCGCTCTGTCGTTGCCCGAGTCTCCGCGATACCTGCTGGCCATCGGCAAGCGCGACGAAGCCCACAAGATCTTCGCGACGCTGGTGCCCGGGAGTGACGTCGGTCGTCAGATCAAGGACATCGAGGACTCGATCACCCAGGACAAGGAGGGCCTGAAGGCGACGCTCCGCGGCAACCGGCTCGGTCTGAAGCCGATCGTTTGGATCGGCATCATCCTGTCGGTGGTCCAGCAATTCGTCGGGATCAACGTGATCTTCTACTACTCGACCAC
>JAODAU010000252.1 GCA_025463615.1 Microbacteriaceae bacterium
TTCAGCATCGTTCCGACCCGGAAGTGCTTGCCGATGTCGCGCAGGAAGTCGATGGCGCTGAGCGGCGCCGTCCAGTCGAGGTTGTTGACCAGCCGCGCCGCGCTGTCGCCCTCGAAGCTGAGGAACCGTGACACCTGGGCCTGCAGGTAGCCCACCCACTCCGCCACGGTCTCGGGCGAGTTGAGCGTGCGCTCGGCGGTCGGCCGCGGATCCCCGATCAGGCCGGTCGACCCGCCCACGAGCCCCAGGGGTCGGTGGCCGGCGAGCTGGAGGCGGCGCATCAGCAGCAGCTGCACCAGGTTGCCGAGATGCAGGCTGGGCGCCGTCGGGTCGAAACCGCAGTAGTACGTGATGGGCGGCCCGGCGAGCAGGGACTTGAGCTCGGCGGCATCCGTCGACACGTGCACCAGCCCGCGCCAGACGACCTCGTCCCAGACGTCGTCGAAACTGTCGTCGTTGCGCTGGGCCGCGAGGCTCTCGGATGCTGGCACGGCCTTAGTTTATTAGGCGGCCGACACCGGCTCCGTCGCGACCGCGACCGGATCGGGGCGCCGCGGCGGATACACCCAGGTGACCAGCACCACCGAGATGATCATGAGCAGGAACCATGACACCAGCTTCGTGATCGAGACCGGCTGCCAGCCGTCGACCTGGTTGGGGTAGGCCCACGCGTTGGACCAGGTCGCGATGTTCTCGGCCAGCCAGATGAATACCGCGACGAGCAGGAAGGCCACGACGATCGGCATCCGCGCCCTCGCCCGGTAGATGCGGAACTGCATGATCGACGGCCCGAACAGGGCGAGCACCAGCACAACGAGCACCCAGCGGAAGTCCCAGATGTAGTGATGGGTGAAGAAGTTCGCGTAGATGAGGGCCGCGAGGATCGCCGTCGCCCAGCGCGGCGGATAGCGCGTGAACCGCAGGTCGAACAGCCGATACACGCGCACCATGTACGAACCCACCGCGGCATACATGAACCCGCTGTAGAGCGGCACGTTCAGCAGGTGCAACACACCGGGGCCCTCGTAGGTCCACGATCCGACGCTGGTCTTGAACAACTCCATGCCGGTGCCCACGATGTGGAACAGGATGATGACCCGCAGCTCGCGCAGGCTCTCCAGCCTGAAGACCACCATGAGCACCTGGATGACGACCGCCGCGATCGTGACCGCGTCGTTGCGCGCGAGCCACACACCGTCGGGGTACCAGAGCCGCGTGGCGAACAGCACGGCGAGCATCGCGCCGCCGAAGATCGACGCCCAGCCCTGCTTGAGGCCGAAGACCAGGAACTCGACGAGGAACGACCAGGCGCGGCTGTGCGGTGCGCGCGCGAGCAGCCGGCGGGCGCGCTCGTCGATCGCGCGCTCGACGAGGGTCAGCGACTCGTCGTGCGCCCGGCTGTCCGACGTCACCCGCGCTTCTTCGGCGCGTGGGCCTTGTAGGGAGACACGGTGGGGTCGCCGGGGATCCAGAAGCGCCAGGGGTAGGCATCCGTGCCGCCGTCGCCCGAGACGCCGGTGCGGGGGCCGGAGGCGACGGGCTGCGGATGCCGCGGCAGCTCGATCGAGAACGGCTGGGCCCCGACATCCGCTCCCCCGTCCTCGAGCGTGATGCCCATGGCCACCACGAGGCGTGCGGGGCCGCGAGCGAGGTCTGCGTCGGTGCGGGTCGTGAAGCGCCGGATGCGCGCGAGCTCGATACCCTCGACCACCTCGCCGGCCCGGAGCAGCACCCCCGTGGCGATGCCGGCGGGCGAGCAGACGATGTTGGCGCAGGTGTGCATGCCGTAGGTGAAGTAGGTGTAGACGTGGCCCGGCTCCCCGTACATGACGGCGTTGCGGCGGGTGCGGCCACGGAACGCGTGCGAGCCGGGGTCGACCTCGCCGAGGTACGCCTCCACCTCGGTGAGGCGCACGGCGACGGTGCCCTCGGGCGTCCACTTGGAGATCACGGCGCCCAGCAGCAGCGGCGCGACCTCGGTCGACGGCCGCTCGAAGAACGCTCGATCGGACATGGAGCGCCCGCTCAGAACAGCTTCGTGCCGCTGCGCACCAGGATGACGATCGCGATGATGGCGAGCACGGCGGCGATGCCGAAGATGCACCACATGATCACGCGGCCGAGCCGGCCCTGTGGCGGTCGGTTGCTTCCGTTGATGGTCACGGCCAGTCCTCCTTGATCTGCTTGACGCGCCGGGTGAGCTCGGCGAGCTGTTCGGCGACGCGCTCGGGCGCGGTACCGCCGACGCCCGTGCGGTTGGCGATCGACCCGTCGACGGTGAGCACGGAGCGCACGCCGGGCGTGAGGTGAGGCGAGATGGCGGCGTACTCGGCATCCGTCGGTTCGTCCAGCTCGATGCCGCGCTGCTCGCAGAAGCTCAACAGCGCGCCGGTGATCTCGTGGGCGTTGCGGAACGGCACGTGCTGCTTGACCAGCCACTCGGCGACATCGGTGGCGAGCGAGAAGCCCTGCGGTGCGAGCTCGGCCATGCGGTCGGTGTGGAACTGCAGGGTGGCGACCATGCCGGTGAACGCGGGCAGCAGCACCTCGAGCGTGACGATCGAGTCGAAGACCGGCTCCTTGTCCTCCTGCAGGTCGCGGTTGTACGCGAGCGGGAGGCCCTTGAGCGTGGTGAGCAGCCCGGTGAGGTTGCCGATGAGCCGGCCCGACTTGCCGCGGGCGAGCTCCGCGATGTCGGGGTTCTTCTTCTGCGGCATGATCGACGAGCCCGTCGACCAGGCGTCGCTCAGCGTGACGAAGCCGAACTCGCGCGTGTTCCAGAGGATGATCTCCTCGGCGAAGCGGGAGAGATCCACCCCGATCTGCGCGGCGATCCAGGCGAACTCGGCGACGACGTCGCGGCTGGCCGTGCCGTCGATCGAGTTCTCGACGCTGCGGCCGAAGCCGAGGTCCTGCGCCACCGCGAGCACGTCGAGGCCGAGCGTGTTGCCCGCGAGGGCGCCCGATCCGTAGGGCGAGGCGTCGGCACGGCGGTTCCAGTCGGTGAGCCGCTCGACGTCGCGCACGAGCGGCCAGCAGTGCGCCAGGAGGTGATGCGCGAGCAGCACCGGCTGGGCGTGCTGCAGGTGGGTGCGGCCGGGCATGACGGCGGTCTCGTTCGCGACCGCCTGAGACGAGATCGCGTCGACGAGGTCGACGAGCAGCGCCACGATTGTGGCCGCGTGGTCGCGCAGCAGCATCCGGATGAGCGTGGCGATCTGGTCGTTGCGGCTGCGGCCGGCGCGCAGCTTGCCGCCGAGCTCGGCACCGGCGCGATCGATGAGGCCGCGCTCGAGGGCGGCGTGGACATCCTCGTCGCTCGGGAGCGGGCGGAAGCTGCCATCGGTGACAGCCGCCTGCAACTCGTCGAGGGCGGCGAGCATGCCCGCGAGCTCGTCGTCGGTGAGGTACCCCGCCGCCGCAAGGGCCCGGGCGTGGGCCCGCGACCCCGCGATGTCGTAGTCGGCGAGCTGCCAGTCGAAGTGGGTGGATCGGCTCAGGCGCTGCAGTGCGTCCGACGGACCCGACGCGAAGCGCGCACCCCAGAGGCTGCCCTCGGCGGTCTCGCCGACGGTGTTCGCCCCCTCGATATCGGTCACCGGTTCTCGCGGCGGGCGCTGATCTTGCGCGGGAGGGACCAGATCTCGATGAAGCCCTTCGACAGCGACTGGTCGAACGTGTCGCCGGTGTCGTAGGTGGCGAGGCTGAAGTCGTAGAGGCTCTGCTCGCTGCGCTGGCCGGTGACGACGGCGCGGCCGCCCTGCAGCTTGAGTCGGATCTCGCCGCTCACGTAGCGCTGGGTGTCGTCGATGAAGACGTCGAGCGAGCGCTTGAGGCTCGAGTACCAGAGGCCGTCGTAGACCAGGTTGGCCCACTCGGACTCGACCCCGCGCTTGTAGCGCCCGAGGTCGCGCTCCAGGGTGAGCGCCTCGAGGGCCTCGTGCGCGGCGATGAGCGCGATCGCGGCCGGCGCCTCGTAGACCTCGCGACTCTTGATGCCGACCAGGCGATCCTCGACGACGTCGATGCGGCCGACGCCGTGCTTGCCGGCGAGCTCGTTCATGCGCTCGACGACCTGCAGCGGGCTGAGCTGCACGCCGTCGATGGCGGTGGGCACGCCCTGGGTGAAGGTGATCGTGACCTCGTCGGCCGGCCTCTCGACGGCCGGGTCCTGGGTGTACTCGTAGATGTCCTCGATGGGGGCGTTCCACGGGTCCTCGAGGAACCCGGTCTCGACCGCGCGGCCCCAGACGTTCTTGTCGATCGAGTACGGGCTGGCCGCGCTCTGGCGGATCGGCAGGTTGTGCTCGTTGGCGTAGACGATGGCCTTATCGCGGGTGAGCGCGAGGTCGCGCACCGGGGCGATGCTGGTGAGCTCGGGGGCGAGCGCGGCGACGGCGGCCTCGAAGCGCACCTGGTCGTTGCCCTTGCCGGTGCACCCGTGCGCGACGCTGTCTGCGCCGAGCTGCTTGGCCACGATGGCGAGATGCTTCGCGATGACCGGGCGACTGAGAGCCGAGACCAGCGGGTAGCGCTTCTGGTAGAGCGCGTTCGCCTTGAGGGCGGGCATCAGGAAGTCGTCGGCGAACTCGTCGCGGGCGTCGACCACGATCGCGTCGACGGCTCCGCAGTCGAGGGCGCGCTGGCGGATGTCCTCCATGTCCTCGCCGCCCTGGCCGACATCCACCGCGAGCGCGACGACGTCTTTGCCCGTGGCGTCGTGGAGCCAGCCGATGCCGACCGAGGTGTCGAGTCCGCCCGAGTATGCGAGGACGACGCGTTCTGCCATGAGTTACTCCTTGTGATTCGTGTGCAAGTTTAGGGTTCGGTTTACTGCTGCAGCAGCCAGACCAGCAGGGCCTTCTGGGCGTGCAGGCGGTTCTCGGCCTCGTCCCAGATGACGCTCTGCGGGCCGTCGATCACCTCGGCGGTGACCTCGTAGCCTCGGTCGGCCGGGAGGCAGTGCAGGAACAGGGCGTCGGGCTTGGCCAGCGCCATCAGGTCGGAGTCGACGCGGTACTGCGCCAGGTCGACCAGGCGCTGCGCCTTCTCGTCCTCGCGCCCCATCGAGACCCAGGTGTCGGTGACGACGACGTCGGCGCCGGCGACGGCCTCGTTCGGGTCGGTGTAGAGGGTGACGGAGCCGCCGGTCTGCGCTGCTGCGTCGTCCGCGGCCCGAACGACGTTGTCATCCGGAGCGTAATCCAGCGGAGAGGCGATGCGGATGTGCATGCCGGCGACCGCACAGGCCAACAGGTA
>JAODAU010000293.1 GCA_025463615.1 Microbacteriaceae bacterium
GTGACGAGGTAGTCGTCGCCGTTGCGCTCGATGCGGGTCGCGATGTTGGTGGCGTCGGAGGAGGCGACATCGGGCTCGGTCATACAGAACGACGAGCGGGTGCGGGCGTCGAGCAGCGGCTCCAGCCAGCGCTCCTTCTGCTCCGGCGTGCCGAACTGCTCGAGCACCTCCATGTTGCCGGTGTCGGGGGCCGCGCAGTTCATGGCCGCGGGCGCCAGGCGGATGGAACGCCCGCTCAGCTCGGCGATCGGCGCGTACTGCAGGTTGGTGAGGCCTTGCTCGCCGGAGGGCAGGAACAGGTTCCACAGGCCGCGTGACCGCGCGACGGCCTGGAGGCGGCGGATCACCTCCGGCGTCGCCCACGAGTCCGGGTGCTCGGCCAGCTCGGCCGCGAGCTCGGGCTCGGCCGGGTAGACGTACTCGTCGAGGAACGCCCGCATCCGGTCGATGAGGACGACCGTGGTGGCGTCGTGCGCGAAGTCCATCAGCGCCTCCGGGAGAGCGAGCCGAGGCCGACCAGAGCGAGCGGCTCGACCAGCTGGCCGACCCGGTCGAAGCCGGCGCCGACGGTCTCGCCGGCCTGGTAGCGGAAGTGGATGCCCTCGAGGATGACGGCCAGCTTGTACGCGGAGAACGCCACGTACCAGCCCAGGTCGGGCACCGCGATCCGCCGGGCGTGCGCGTAGTGGTCGACGAGCTCGTCGAGCGTGGGGTAGCCGGCGCCGGTGTCGACCGCGCTCGGCACGGCGTCGCGCAGGGCGTCGAGCTCGTTGACGTTCCAGTAGAGGCCGAGCAGGCCGAGGTCGGCGAACGAGTCGCCGATGGTGGCCATCTCCCAGTCGAGCACGGCCGCGATGTGCGGCGCGCCCGCGGCATCCGTCGCCACGATCGCGTTGTCGAGGCGGTAGTCGCCGTGCAGCAGGGAAGAGTGCAGTGTGGGCGGCATCCGGTCGCGCAGCGCGTCCTGCAGGCGGTCGAGCGACGGCAGGTCGCGGCTCTGCGAGCCCTCGTACTGCGTGCCCCAGCGGCGCAGCTGCCGCTCCATGTAGCCCTCCTCGTGGCCGAAGTCGGCGAGTCCCACGGTCGCGGGGTCGAGCTCGTGCAGCGCGGCCAGCGTGTCGATCAGGTCGAGCGAAAGGCGATGCAGCTGCGCCTTCGTGAACGGCTCGTTCTTCGCGCGGGTGGAGAGGATCTCGCCGGCCACGAAGTCCATCAGGTAGAACGGGGCGCCGATGCCGGCGTCGGCCTCGGGATCCGGCTCGAGCAGCAGCGCGGGCGGCACGGCGACGTCGGTGGGGGCGAGCGCCGAGATGATGCGGAACTCGCGCGACATGTCGTGCGCCGTCGACTGCACGTGGCCGAGGGGAGGCCGGCGCAGCACGAACGGCTCGGTGCCGGCATCCAGCCGGTAGGTCAGGTTGCTCAGGCCGCCGACCAGCATGGTGGCCCGAAGCTCCTGCTCGATGCGGTCGGGCAGGTGCTTCTCGAGCCAGCCCTGCAGGCGCTCGGTGTCGAGTCCGCGCAGTTCGCTCATGCGATGACCTCCAGGTTGCTCTCGACGGCGGCGCGCATGCGCTCGGGGATGGGCACGGGCCGCAGCGAGTCGCGACCGACGAACACGTGCACGAACTGTCCGGTGGCGAGCTGTAGCCCGTCACGCTCGCGGAAGATGGCGAGCTGCCAGGTGATGCTCGTCGACCCGAGCCGCGCCACCGAGAGGTCGACGACCATGGCGTCCGGGAAGGCCGCCGAGGCGAGGTAGGTGCACGAGGACGACGCGCACACCGCCATCACGTCGCCCGCCTCGATGTCCAGGCCGCCCTCGGCGATCATCCACGTGTTGATGGTGGTGTCCATGGCGGCGTAGTGGATCGTGTTGTTGATGTGACCGTAGACGTCGTTGTCGTTCCAGCGCGTGGGGAACACCTGGCGGTGGCTCACGACTTCGGCCCGCCCGCCACATAGAGCACCTGGCCGGAGACGAAGCCCGCCTCCTCGGAGCAGAAGAAGGATGCCGCCGCCGCCACATCCTCGGGCTGGCCGACCCGGCGCACCGGGATCTCCTTCGCCGCGCCCTCGAGGAACTCCTCGAACGCGACCCCGATGCGCTCGGCGGTCTCGCGCAGCATGTCCGTGGCGATGAAGCCGGGCGCGATGGCGTTCGCTGTCACGTTGAACGGGCCGAGCTCGATCGCGAGCGTCTTGGTGAACCCCTGGATCCCCGCCTTGGCCGCCGCGTAGTTCGCCTGCCCGCGGTTGCCCAGCGCCGAGGTGGAGGAGAGGCTCACGATGCGGCCCCACTTCGCCGCGACCTGGTGCTTCTGCACCTCGCGGCTCATGAGGAACGCGCCGCGCAGGTGCACGGCCATCACCGCGTCCCAGTCGCCCTCGCTGAGCTTGAAGAGCAGGTTGTCGCGCAGGATGCCGGCGTTGTTCACCAGGATCGTTGGGGCACCCAGCTCGGACTCGACCCGGGCCACCGCGCGGGCGACGTCCGCGGCATCCGACACGTCGGCGCCGATGCCGATCGCGCGGCCGCCCGCGGCGGTGATCGCCTCGACCGTCGCGGCGGTGTCCGGCTCGCGCAGGTCCACCACGCCGACCGCGTCGCCGTCCGATGCGAGTCTCTTCGCGATCGCCGCGCCGATTCCGCGTGCGCCACCCGTGACGATCGCGACCCGTTGTTCCGTCATGCTTCCTCCGTATCGAACACGATGAGCTGTCTGAGCGCCCTGCCCTCGGCGAGGTCGTCCATCGCCGAGTTGATCTCGTCGAGCCGGATGCGGGCGGAGATGAGTTTCTCCACCGGCAGCTTGCCCTCGCGCCACAGCCCGGCGAAGTAGGGGATGTCGCGCTCCGCGACGGCCGAGCCGAGGTAGCTGCCGACGATGGTGCGCGCCTCTGCCGTCAGCAGCAGCGGTGAGACGGATGCCCGGGCCGCCGGGTTCGGCAGCCCCACCGTCACCGTCCTCCCGCCCGGTGCCGTCGCGGCGAACGCGGTCTCGAAGGCGCGGGCGTTCCCGGCCGCCTCGATCACGACCTCCGCCCGGCGCCCGGAGCTCGCCACCTCGTCCGGCGTGAGCACCTCGGTCGCACCGAGGTCGAGCGCGGCGTCGAGCTTCGACTGGACGGTGTCGACGCCGGTCACCTCGTGGCCGAGCGCGCGGGCGACGAGCACGGCGGCAAGTCCCACCCCGCCGAGCCCGACGACCATGACGGTGTCACCCTCGGCGGGTCGCGCGGCGTTGATCACGGCGCCGCCGCCGGTGAGCACGGCACAGCCGAGCAGCGCGGCGACGTCGGCCGGGACATCAGGGTCGACGCGCACGACGGAGGCGCGGTTGACCACGGCGTGGTCGGCGAAGGCGGAGACGCCGAGGTGGTGGTGCACGAGCTTCCCGTCGCGCTCCAGGCGCGAGCCGCCGCCGAGCAGCGTGCCGGCGTTGTTGGCCGCGGTGCCGCGCTCGCAGGGCAGGATGCCGCCCGTGGCGCACCCCGCGCAGTCGCCGCAGCGGGGGAG
>JAODAU010000312.1 GCA_025463615.1 Microbacteriaceae bacterium
GCGTGAAGCTGTCGGTGGCGAATTTCTCGGCGGTCTTGCGCGCCTCCTCCTCGTCGAAGGTCTTCTGCGCCTGCTCGATGAGGGTGAGGATGTCGCCGAGGTCGAGGATGCGGCTCGCCATGCGGTCAGGGTGGAAGGGCTCGAAGTCGTCGAGGCCCTCACCGGTGGACGCGAAGATGATCGGCCGGCCGGTCACGGATGCCACGCTCAGCGCCGCGCCGCCCCGCGCGTCGCCGTCGAGCTTGGTGAGCACCACGGCGGTGAAGTCCACGCCGTCCTGGAACGCCTTCGCGGTCGCGACCGCGTCCTGCCCGATCATCGCGTCGATGACGAAGAACACCTCGTCGGGGTCGATGGCCTTGCGGATGTCGGCGGCCTGCTTCATGAGCTCGGCATCGACGCCGAGGCGGCCGGCCGTGTCCACGATCACGACGTCGTACTGCTTGTCTTTGGCGAACTTCATCGCGTCCTTGGCAACGCGCACCGGGTTGCCCTTGCCGTTGCCGGGCTCCGGCGCGAACACGGGAACCCCGGCCTGCTCGCCGACGACCTGCAGCTGGGTGACGGCGTTGGGGCGCTGGAGGTCGGCCGCGACCAGCAGCGGAGTGTGGTTCTCGCCCGCGAGCCACTTCGCGAGCTTGCCCGCGAGCGTGGTCTTTCCGGCGCCCTGGAGGCCGGCGAGCATGATTACGGTCGGCGCGGTCTTGGCGAAACGGATGCGCCGCGCCTCCCCGCCGAGGATCGTCGTGAGTTCGTCGTTGACGATCTGCACGACCTGCTGCGCGGGGTTGAGCGCCTTCGACACCTCGTCGCCGAGGGCGCGCTCGCGCACGCGCGCGGTGAACTCCTTGACGACGTCGAGGTTGACGTCGGCATCGAGCAGCGCGCGACGAATCTCGCGGACGGTGCCGTCGACATCCGCTGCACTGAGCTTGCCCTTGCCGCGGAGGTTCTTGAAGGTCTCTGCGAGGCGGTCTGTGAGGTTTCCGAAGCTAGCCATGGTGCGACCAGTTTACCCGCGCGGAGTTGTCCACAGATTGAAAGTGCACCGCAATCTAGCTAATCTGGCTAGATTATGATCGCGAACGTGCACGAAGCGAAGAGCCAGCTCTCCAAACTCCTCGACGCGGTCGAGCGTGGTGAGGAGGTCATCATCACGCGGCGCGGCAACGGGGTGAACCGCTTCCGCATCGTCGCCGATGAGGCGCCGGCCCGACCGCAGGCGTTCGGCTACCTGAAGGGCGTTCTGCCGCCGTTCGACGAGTGGGTCGACGCCGACGCCGAGTTCGGTCGTGTGATCGACGAGTGGATGGACGACAAACTGTGAGGCTGCTTCTCGACGCGAGCGTGCTGTACTGGCTGCTCGAGGGAAACCCGCGGCTCGGTGCACGGGCTCGTCGACAGATCGAAGCGGCCGAGCCGGTCGTTTCGGAGATCACCCTGTTCGAGATCGCGATCAAGTCCTCGATCGGCAAGACCGCGACGGGCCTGTTGGAGGCCGTACGGGAGCTGCGGTTCGAGCGGCTGGGAATCACGGACGCCCACCTCGACCGGTTCCAGTCCCTGCCGGTCCATCACCGGGATCCGTTCGATCGCGCGCTCATCGCGCAGGCCATGGTCGACGGCCTCGCCGTCGTCACCTCGGATCGCGCCTTCCGCGCGTACGACGTCCGCGTGATCGACGCCCGCGAGTAGCGTGGCGGCATGCCCCTCATCCTGCCGTTCGGCCCGCACTCCCCCGCCATCGACGAGACTGCGTGGGTCGCGCCGAACGCGACGATCATCGGGCGGGTGACGCTGCATCCGCGGTCCAGCGTGTTCTACGGCACGGTGCTGCGCGGCGACCGCGACGACATCGAGCTCGGCGAGGGCTCCAACCTGCAGGACAACGTCACGGTGCACTGCGACCCGGGCGCCCCGACGCGGATCGGGTCCGGCGTGAGCGTCGGGCACGGCGCCGTGCTCCACGGCTGCATCGTCGGGGACGACTGCCTCATCGGCATGGGCGCGACCGTGCTGAACCGCGCGGTGGTCGGCGCCGGCTCGCTCGTGGCCGCGGGCGCGGTGGTGCTCGAGGACACCGTCATCCCGCCGCGGTCGCTGGTGGCCGGCGTGCCCGCGAAGGTGCGGCGCGAGCTCACCGACGAGGAGTTCGCGCACCTGCAGGCGAACGCCGAGACCTACCTCGAGCTGGCGGCGGCGCACCGCCTGCTCTAGCCGGGGCTAGTGGCGCGCGCCCAGCGCCGCGACGATGAGGCCGGTGATCGGCAGCAGCGCGACGACCAGCGCGATCGTCGACAGCACCTTCGCGCTCGTGCGCAGCAGGCCCAGGATCGAGAGCACCACGGCCACGAGCAGCAGGCCCACGCCGACGAAGAAGATCACGATGTTGATGGTGGGTCGCTGGCCGCCCAGGGCTGCATCCACGCCGGTGACGAAGCCGGCGAAGCCGAGGCCGGCACCCACGATCGCGAGCACAAGCGCGACCAGGGCCGTGCGGCCGGGGTAGTAACTCGGGGGCACGATCGACATCTCGGGGCTCCTAACCGACGAGGTTCTGCACGAAGACGTGCGGGGTGAAGCCGGTGAGGTCCTTGATGCCCTCGCCCTGGCCGATGAGTTTGATCGGGATGCCGGTCTTCTCCTGCACGGAGAGCACGAAGCCGCCCTTGGCGGACCCGTCGAGCTTGGTGAGCACGAGCCCGGTGACGCCGGCGTGCTCGATGAACGCCTCCGCCTGCGCCAGGCCGTTCTGGCCCGTCGTGGCGTCGAGCACGAGCAGCACCTCGGCGATCTCGACCTGCTTCTCGAGCACGCGCTTGATCTTGGCGAGCTCGTCCATGAGCCCGCTCTTGTTCTGCAGGCGCCCGGCCGTGTCGATGATCACGATCTCGATGCCCTCGCGCTGCGCCCGCTCCACCGTCTGGAAGGCGACGGATGCCGGGTCCTGCCCGGGCTGCTGCGGCAGCTGGATCTTCGCTCCCCCGCGCTCCGCCCAGGTGGCGAGCTGGTCGACCGCCGCCGCGCGGAACGTGTCCGCCGCGCCCACGATCACGCTGCGGTTGTAGTTGCCGAGGAACTTCGCGAACTTGCCGATCGTGGTGGTCTTGCCCACGCCGTTCACCCCGACGACCAGCACCACCGCGGGGCGGTTGCTGAGGTGCAGGGTGGGGTCGAGGCGGGCGAGGCGTTCCTCGAGGGTCTCGCGCAGCATCCGCTTCAGGTCGGTGGGGTCGGTGGTGTTGTAGCGCTTGACGGAGGCGCGGAGCTCGTCGATCACGGCCTCGGTCACGTCGGGGCCGAAATCGGCGCCGATCAGGGCATCTTCGAGGTCATCCCAGGTCTCGTCGTCGATCGTCTTGCGGGCGAACATGCCCTTGAGCGCGCCGGAGAGGGACCAGGGGGAAGCCATACGGGCAATGGTACAGATCGTCAGGAGTACCGTCCGCCCCATGCGGATTACCGACACGAGCGACCAGTGGTGGAAGACGGCAGTGATCTACTGCCTCGACGTCGAGACCTACATGGACTGGAACGACGACGGCACCGGCGACTTCGAGGGCCTGTCTCACCGGATCGACTACCTTGCCGAGCTCGGCGTCACCTGCCTGTGGCTGATGCCGTTCTACCCGACGCCCGACCGCGACGACGGCTACGACATCAGCGACTTCTACGGGGTGGACCCGCGGTTGGGCCACTTCGGCGACTTCGTGGAGGTGGTGCGCACGGCGCGGGACCGCGGCACCCGCGTGATCGTCGACCTGGTCGTCAACCACACCTCCGACCAGCACCCCTGGTTCAGGGCGTCGCGGTCGAGCCTCGACTCGCCCTACCGCGACTGGTACGTCTGGCGCGACGAGCCGCCCGCACACCCCGAGGCCACGGCGTTCCCCGGCGAGGAGACGAGCACCTGGCAGTTCGACGAGAAGACGAACCAGTACTACCTGCACAACTTCTATCACTTCCAGCCCGACCTCAACGTGACGAACCCGCTGGTGCGCGACGAGATCGCGAAGGTGATGGGCTTCTGGCTGCAGCTCGGCGTCACCGGGTTCCGGGTGGATGCCGTGCCGTTCTTCCTCGACACCGAGGGCGTCGAACCTGGGCACGGTCGCCTCGCCGACCCGCTCGACTACCTCAAGTCGCTGCGCGCCTTCCTCGAGCGACGCTCCGGCGAGGCCGTGCTGCTCGGTGAAGTGAACCTCTCGCGGGAGAAGCAGGTCGCCTACTTCGGCGGGGACGTCTCCGACGGGCTCACCATGCAGTTCGACTTCATCGGCATGCAGAACATCTACCTCTCGCTGGCCCGCGAGGATGCCCGGCCGCTGGCCGCCGCGCTCGCCGCCCGGCCGGTGCTTCCCGGCGTCGCCCAGTGGGCCAACTTCGTGCGCAACCACGACGAGCTCACGCTCGACAAGCTGACTGACTCCGAGCGCCAGGAGGTGTTCGCCGCGTTCGGGCCGGAACCGGAGATGCAGGTATACGGGCGGGGCATCATCCGTCGGCTGCCGCCCATGCTGCACGGCGACCCCCGGCGCATCCGCATGGTCTACAGTCTGCTGTTCTCCCTGCCGGGCACGCCGGTGCTGTTCTACGGCGAGGAGATCGGCATGGGCGAGTATCTCGCGGCGGGCGACCGCGAGGCGGTGCGCACGCCGATGCAGTGGAACGCGCACAAGAACGCGGGATTCTCGAACGCCAGGCCGTCGCGGCTGCCCTCGCCGATCGTCACGGGCGGCTTCTCGCCCGAGCACGTGAACGTGGCCGACCAGCGCCACGACGACGGGTCGCTGCTCCACTTCATCCGCCGCCTGATCGAGCGCTACCGGGCGTCGGCCGAGATCGGCTGGGGCGTGTTCGAGGTGCTCGACCAGCCGCTGCACTCGGTGCTCGCGCACTCGATGTCCGGCGACGAGGGGCGGATGATCGCGCTGCACAACCTCTCGCCCGAGCCTGCCGTCGTGACCGTCGACCTCGGCAGGAGGTCCGCCGAGACCAAGCTCGTCGACCTGCTGCGCGACGACTCGGCCGTGACGGATGCCTCGGGCCGCGTCGAGCTCGCCCTGGAGGGCTACGGCTACCGCTGGCTCCGCTGCGTGACCGAGGGCGAGAAGCGGCTCTTCTGACCTGCTCTCACACCCCGAGTGGGCGATATTTGTCGTCGAGAGGGCCCCGGGACGACAAATATC
>JAODAU010000366.1 GCA_025463615.1 Microbacteriaceae bacterium
CTGGTCCACCATCGACATGGCCTTCATGAACCTCAACCAGGCCGCCCACGGGGACCGGGAGTTCGGCTACATCCAGTCGCGGCTCGGGGTGGCGCGCAAGACGGTCGTGGGGCACGTGTCGAACCCGGCCGTCATCCAGCAGATCGCGACGTGGACCCGCGCCGCCGCGGGCTGGGCGGCAACCCACTCGCTCAAGCTGGCGCGTTTCGGCGACAACATGCGCTTCGTGGCCGTCACCGAGGGCGACAAGACCGAGGCCGAGCTGCGCTTCGGCGTGCAGGTGAACACCTGGGGCGTCAACGACCTGGTCGAGGCGGTCGACGCGGCGAGCGAGGCGGATGTCGACGCCCTCGTCGCCGAGTACGAAGAGCTCTACGACGTGGCGCCCGAGCTGCGCGAGGGCGGCGACCGGCGCGACTCACTGCGCTACGGCGCCCGCATCGAGCTGGGCCTGCGGAGCTTCCTCGAGGCCGGTGGCTTCAGCGCCTTCACCACGAGTTTCGAGGACCTCGGCGGCCTTCGCCAGCTCCCCGGCCTCGCGGTGCAGCGGCTCATGGCCGACGGCTACGGGTTCGGCGCGGAGGGCGACTGGAAGACGGCCGTGCTCGTGCGCGCGGCGAAGGTGATGGGCGCGGGGCTGCCGGGTGGGGCATCCCTCATGGAGGACTACACCTACGACCTCACGCCGGGTGAGGAGCTGATCCTCGGCGCGCACATGCTCGAGATCTGCCCGACGCTCACGACCTCGCGGCCGAGGCTGGAGATCCGCGCGCTCGGGATCGGCGGGCGTGAGGACCCGGTGCGGCTCGTCTTCGACACCGACCCCGGCCCGGCCGTGGTCGTGGCGATGTCGGACATGCGCGACCGGTTCCGGCTGGTGGCCAACGTGGTCGAGGTTGTCGAGCTGCCGCATCCACTCCCCAACCTGCCGGTGGCGCGCGCGGTCTGGAGGCCTGAGCCCGACTTCGCCACGAGCGCGGCGGCCTGGCTCACGGCCGGCGCCGCCCACCACACGGTCATGACGACCGCGCTCGGGCTGGAGGTGTTCGAGGACTTCGCCGAGATCGCGCGCAACGAGCTCGTGGTGATCGACGAGCACACCGAGCTGCGGAGTTTCAGGGACACCCTGCGCTGGAACCAGGCGTACTACCGGCTGGCGCGGGGCCTGTAGCGTCGCATCGTGGCGAACATCCAGGACGTGGCGCGGCTCGCCGGGGTGTCGCACCAGACCGTCTCGCGGGTGATCAACGGGCTCGCGAACGTGCGGCCGCAGACCGCCGCGCGTGTCGAGGCGGCGATGGCCGAGCTCAACTACCGACCGAGCTCGGTGGCCCGTGCGCTCGCCACCCGGACCACCAACGCCATCGGGTTGGTGAGCACCGGCAACCCGCTCTACGGCCCGTCGAGCATCGCGCTCGCCTTCAACGAGGCGGCGCGCGAGGCCGGCTACCAGGTGATCACCGCGAGCATGGGCGCCGCCGACCGCGACGCGATCGTCTCCGCCGTGGACGTGCTGCTGCGCCAGCGCGTGGATGCCCTGGTCGTGGTCGCGACCGACCGCTCGACGGTGGATGCCGTGAACGGCCTGCGCTTCGACGTGCCGCTCGTCGTCGCCGACAGCGGCGGCGCCAGCACGGCCCCGAGCGTGGCAATCGACCAGGTGGCGGGTGCTGTGGCGGCGACCGCGCACCTTGCGGAGCTGGGGCACCGCGGCATCCGCCACATCGCGGGGCCGGCCGGCTCGCTCGACGGCGTGGAGCGCGAGAGCGGATGGCGGGCGGAGCTCGAACGGCGCGGGCTCGAGGTGGTCGAGCCGCTGCGCGGGGACTGGACCGCCGAGAGCGGCAGGATCGCGGCCGAGCGGCTGCTCGAGAACCGCGACTTCACCGCGCTGTTCGTGAGCAACGACCAGATGGCGCTGGGGGTGCTGCACGCGTTCGCGGCGGCGGGGGTGTCCGTGCCGGGGGAGGTCAGCGTGGTCGGGTTCGACGACATCCCGGAGTCCGCGCACTTCACCCCGTCGCTCACCACGGTGCGCCAGGACTTCGGCGCGCTGGGGGAGCGGATGATGGCTGTCGTGCGCGCAGCTCTTGCGGGCGAGGCCCCCGCACGCACGATTCTGCCGTCCCCCGAACTGGTGATTCGCGCGTCCTCCTGAACTGCGGTTACGCTAACATCAAGAGCAACATTCATGAAGTGCGAGGGTGTCGAGGCGATGAGCTACACCAGTCCGCGAACCGACTCATTCGATGACGAGGTCCTCGAGCTGGTTCGAGAACTGCCGGAGTTCGCCAATCTTTCAGACGCTCAGCAGCGCTTGGCAGCGAAGCGGCTTTCCAAATTCGTACTGGGAGGCAGTTCCAACGCGCCCGTGAGTTTCGGGCAAGCGCGGATCGAGTTGAGCCGGATTGCTCGCGCGGTGGATGGCGCCCGGGATGACAACCGCAAGTAACCCGCGCCAACCATAGCGGGACTACGCTCGGCCTTCTTAGGGAAGGGAGCATCATGGCGGGCTGGAGCGAAGACGAGCTGGCGGCGGTCGGCGACGCGGACGAGCTGGTGATCTCGGCCAGGCGCGCCGACGGCGAGCTGCGCGAGGGGGTGCCCATCTGGGTCGTGCGCGTCGGCGACGAGATCTACGTGCGCTCGTACAAGGGGCATGGCAGCGGCTGGTTCCGGCACGCGGTCGAGACGCACACGGGTCACATCAGCGCGGGCGGGGTCGAGCGGGACGTCGCATTCGAGGAGGCGCCGGATGCCAGGGTCGCCGAGATCGACGACGCCTACCGCACCAAGTACGCGCGCTACGGCGACAGCTACACGCTGCCGATGGTGACCCCGGAGGCCCGGGACGCGACACTGCGGGTCACCGGTCCCTGACGTTCGCGCCCTTCGAGTGCCTCAGGGGCCGATGATTGCTGGTCCCT
This sequence comes from Microbacteriaceae bacterium, assembly GCA_025463615.1. The sequence continues at coordinate 2,928 of JAODAU010000366.1, forward strand.
GAGGTTCTCGAAGGGGCCCTGCGAACTAGTCGAGGGTGCCGAACAGCCCCAGCCCGTGGCGCTGCAGTGCGTTGTACGCGGCCTGGTAGGTCTGCGGCACGGGCTCGCGCGGCGCGTACTTGGCGAGCAGGATGCCGAGCAGCCCCTGCGCGGGCGGCGTCAAAGGCCGGAACCGGTGGTCCCCGGTCGGCGTGGGCACGTCCTCCGGGTTCGGCGGGATCCACATCGGTTTCGGTGTCGGCCAGCTGTCGGGCTGGCGCGGCTTCGTGAGGTTGATGGCGTTGTAGATCGTCTTCGCGTTCGCGTCGCGCCGGGTGAGCGGCTTCAGTCCGTGCCGCTGGTTGAGCGTGGCGATGATCGAGCCGTGGTGCATCTCGTCGTGGATCACGCTGCCCGCCTTCGTGTAGGCGGAGACGATGATGGCGGGCACGCGGCATCCGAGCCGGTCGAAGCGGAATCCCATCTCGCCGGGCTCGCCGTCGGTGGGCGGCGTGGCCTTCGGCGGCGGCACGTGGTCGTAGGTGCCGCCGTGCTCGTCGAACGTGATGAAGAGGGCCGTGTTGATGGCGTTCGACCCGGTCGTCGACGTGCTGGAACGGATGGCGGTGTACACGTCATTGAGCAGGGCGTCGCCGGCGCGGACATCCGACAGCGCGCTGTCGTAGAAGGGGGCGTTCTTGTATTTGCCCTGCCGCAGGTCGCCGAACGGCGGGTGCATGTCGTTGTGATTGAAGATCATGCGCGGCTCGATGAAGGCGTAGTCGGGCAGTTTGCCCTCGTCGGCGTCGCGGTAGAACTGCTCCATGGTGCGGAAGTTGCTGAGCCAGTAGCGCTCCAGCGCGGGCGCGTTGAGCATGCCGGTGAGGGAGATGAGCTGGCTCTCGTCGTAGTAGACGCGCCAGGAATGGCCGGCATCCGCGAGCCGATTGAAGATGGTGGGGGCGTCGGGCGCGCCCAGCCACTTGCTGTAGCCGCCGCCATCCACGTTGGTCACGAAGCCGTGCGAGGTGGAGGCGTGGAAGAACGAGCGGTTGCAGAACGTCTGCGACGGAACCCCCGCGAACCACGCGTCGTAGACCCCGAACTCGCGGGCCAGGGTGGACATCACCGGCAGCATGTCGGGCTCGAAGCTCCCCATGATCACCGCGTATTCGTCGGGCTCCGGGTCCCGCTCCCGCACCTCCTTGAAGTTGATGATGTAGTCCGTGACGAAGCCCCGGTTGCGCGCGACCGCGTCCTTGCCCGGCGCGTTGAACGGCGGGTTCACCACCCCGAACAGCTGGGTATTCACGTGCGGGTACGGCTCGCCCGGGTCGGGTTGCGGGCTCTGCATGATCGTGTCGGTGGGCCCGCTGTAGATGTGGGTTTTGATCTCGGCGCCGTCGGGCCCGGGGTTCGAGTAGTCGCCCTGCGGCAGACCGTCGAACTCGGCCTTTTTCTTCTCGTCGCGGCTGTAGAGGCGGCCCAGCATGTTGTCGAACGACCGGTTCTCGAACATGAGCACCACCACGTGGTCGAACCCGGGCACCGAGCGCTCGGGCAGCGGTGCGAACGTGGGGTGGGCCGAGGGCGGGGTGCCGTTGATGTCGGATGCGACGGCCGCCCCCGCGAACGCCCCGCCGACCCCGCCCCCCGCGACGCCCACCGCGGCGCCGAGCCCGGCGGCCTTGAGGAACTCGCGACGGGAGGTGGCCTTCCTCTGCTCGGGTGTCTCCTCGGGTGACGGGTCGCGGGTATCGGAGGCCATCTCCCCATCTTCGCGCCCAAATAGGATCGAGGGCAGTAGCCAAACCTAAGAAAGAGCCCCGCATGCCTCAGCTTCGTGCCGCCGTCGTCGGAACCGGATTCATCGGGGCGGTGCACCTCGAGTCGCTGCGGCGCATAGGGGTGGGCATCGCCGGCATCCTCGGGTCGTCGCCCGAGAAGGGTGCGGCGAAGGGCGCCGAGTGGGGCGCGCCCGCCTACGCGAGCTACGAGGAGCTGCTCGCCGACCCGACCGTCGACGTGGTGCACATCACCTCGCCGAACGACCGGCACTTCGACCAGGCGAAGGCCGCGCTGCTGGCCGGCCGGCACGTCGTCTGCGAGAAGCCGCTCGCCATGACCGCGGCGGAGACGTCCGAGCTGGTGGCGCTCGCCGCATCCACGGGCCTCGTCGCCGCGGTCAACTTCAACGTGCGGTTCTATCCGCAGGTGCACGAAATGCGCGAGCGCGTGGCGAACGGGTCCACCGGCGCGCCCTACCTCGTGACCGGGCAGTACCTGCAGGAGTGGCTGCTCAGGGACACCGACTGGAACTGGCGCGCCGACTCCGCCCGCGGCGGGATGCTGCGTGCCGTCGGCGACATCGGCACCCACTGGTTCGACGTCGCCCAGTTCGTGACCGGCCAGCGCATCACCGAGGTGATGGCCGAGCTGCCCACCTTCGTGCCGGTGCACAGGCGTCCGCTCGGCGAGGTGCAGACGTTCTCGTCCGGCGGGGCGGGCGAGACCGAGGACGTCGAGATCCACTCCGAGGATGCGGCGCTCATCCTCGTGCGCTTCGAGGGTGGGGCGCGGGGCTCGGTCGCGCTCTCGCAGGTGAGCGCGGGCCGCAAGAACTCGATCGCGATCGAGGTGAACGGGGCACAGTCATCCCTCGCCTGGCGCGGCGAGGCACCGGACGAGCTCTGGATCGGGCACCGCGACGAGCCCAACCAGGTGCTCTGGCGCGGCAGCGGGTCATCCGCGGCGGCCGAGGCGATCAGCACGATGCCGGCCGGCCATATCGAGGGCTTCGAGAACGGGTTCGCCGCGCTCTACCGCGCGGTGTACGCGGATGTCGCGGCGGGAGCGCCCTCGAAGAACCCCTCCTACGCGACCTTCGCCGACGGCCACCGCGAGTCGCTGCTGCTCGACGCGGTGGCCGAGAGTGCGCGCACGGAGCGCTGGGTGGCCGTCGGCGACTGAGGTTACTTCTCGAGCTGCGCGTCCAGCGTGATCTCCACGCCGGTGAGCGCCTTGCTCACGGGGCAGCCGAGCTTGGCGTCGTTGGCCGCCTTCTCGAAGGTGGCCTCGTCGATGCCGGTGACCTCGCCGCGAACTGTGAGGTGGATGCCGGTGAGCTTGAACCCGCCGGCCGGGTCGGCCCCGAGGCTGACGTCAGCCTTCACGTCGAGGGCCTCCACCGTGCCGCCGGCGGCACCGAGCACCGCGGAGAACTGCATGGCGTAGCAGGCCGAGTGGGCCGCGGCGAGCAGCTCCTCGGGGCTGGTGAATCCGTTGGCCTCCTCGGCGGCGCGCTTCGGGAACGAGACGTCGAAGGTGGCGAGCTTCGAGCTGCTGAGCTCGACCTGGCCCTCGCCGGTCTCGAGGCTTCCGTTCCAGGCGGTGCGGGCGGTGCGTGTAGGCATGCTTCCTCTTTCTCGTGGTTCTCTACTGGTTCGGCGCCGGCCTGCGGCGACGTGTGTGGGGTCAGGCGACGGCGCGAACGGAGTCCGCGACGGCAGTGACCTGGTCGCGCAGGGCGACTATCGACTCGATCGAGAGCCCGGTCGACAGGCAGATCTGCTGCGGGATGCCCGCGGCCCCGGCCCTCAGCGAAGCACCCGCCTCGGTGAGGCTGACGTTCACGACGCGCTCGTCGTTCGCCGCGCGCTCGCGGCGGATCAGCCCGCTCGCCTCCAGGCGACGCAGCAGCGGCGAGAGGGTTCCGGAGTCGAGGTGAAGGCGCTCGCCGAGCTCGCTGACGGTCGCCGAGCCGGTCTCCCACAGCACGAGCATGCTCAGGTACTGCGGGTAGGTGAGGCCGAGGGGCTCAAGCAGCTCGCGGTAGCGCGAGGTGAGCGCACGCGAGGCGTTGTAGAGCGCGAAGCAGATCTGCTGCTCCAGCGAGAGGATGTCGGTCGGCGCGTCCATGGAGAGAACGCTAGCACATTGTGGGCAATTTAATTGTGGACAATTAAAGATAAAACGTTCCAATATGATGGCGATATGAAGTGCGCAGTGGTGGGCATCGGCGGGGTCGCCCTGGGGCAGTACCTGCCGGCGCTCGCCGGCAGCGAGGGGGTCGAGCTGGGCTACCTCTCCCGTGCCGAAGGTAAGGCGAGGGCGGCGGTGGGGCGGTTCGGGGGCGAGGTGCTTGACGGCTACGCGGGGCTTGCGGCGTGGCATCCGGATGTCGCGTTCGTCACGGCCACAGACACCGAGCACCACACGATCGTGCGCGAGCTGATCCGGGCTGGCGTGCCACGGCTCTACGTGGAGAAGCCGTTCGTGGCGAAGCGCGGCCAGGCTTTCGTCAGCGACGATGACTACCGCGAGGGTGTCGGGCTTCTGGACGAGGCCCGATCGGCTGGTGCGGAGATCGCCGTCGGGTTCAACTACCGCGCGTTCGCAACAGTGCGCCGGGCGCTCGAAGCGACGGCGGACTGGGGCCGCGTGATCGGCGTGACGGCCAGCGCGCACTACGCCTGCTGGTCGCACACGATCGACCTGATCGGGCTGTTCGCCGGGCCCACTCGCACCGTGAGCGCGCTCGCCGGCCAACGCGAGCACGGCGAACCGCCGATGCGAACGGTCGATCGCGCCGTGTCGTTCGTGACAGAGGGGGGCGCGGCAGGCACGCTGCGGGGAACGGCAGGGTCTGCGTTCGCCGACACCCTGCTCGAGCTGTCTGTGCAGTTCGAACGCGGACGCGCGACCCTGCGCGACCTCGGCCTCTCGCTCGAGTTGGCCGACGAGCGCGGCGCCACCACCCAGTTTCGCCCGCCGACGGATGCCTCCCGCTGGGGCCTCTACGACCTCTCGTTCGCGGACTCGATCGCTGAGTACCTCGCGACTGTCCGGGCCGGGTCGCCGCCGCCGGTGACGGGAGCCGATGGCGTAGCCGAGCTGCGGGTCGAGGCGGCCATCCACCGTTCCCTCGCGACGGGCCTTCCCGTGGAGCTCGCCCACCTCTGACCCAAGCCCGAGTGGCATTTCGTTGCCCTTGTCGCCAATTGTTTGCCCCAACGGCAACAAAACGCCACATGCGGGGGTGTGGTGACGCGCCAGCCGCAGGGCTAGCGTGAGCCGTGACCGTATCAGGACGGGGTGGCTCATGGCCGACGATCAGGCACGCAT
>JAODAU010000404.1 GCA_025463615.1 Microbacteriaceae bacterium
ACCGTTCAGGTGGCCTAATCTAGAGGTGATGGTCGACAACACTCCCGCGCTCGCGAAACCGTCGCGCACCCCCGGTATCGGCCGCGTGCTCGTGGTGGTCTACGGCATCCTGGCGCTCGCCGCCACCGGCCGCTCGGTGTTTCAGATCATCGACAGGTTCGGCGAGGCGCCCGTGGCGTTCAGCCTCTCCGCGCTCTCGGCCGTGGTCTACATCGTCGCCACGATCGCCCTCGTGGCCCGTGGCCGCGTCTGGTACCGCGTCGCCGTCATCACGATCAGCTTCGAGCTGGTCGGCGTGCTCGTGATCGGCACCATCACCACCTTCGCGCCCCAGCTGATCGGTCTGGCGAGCAATGACCCGTTCGGGCGCACGTCCACCGTCTGGTCGTCGTACGGCCTCGGGTACGTGCTGATCCCGCTGGTGCTGCCGGTCCTCGGCCTGATCTACCTGCGCAGCCGTCGTCCGCGGGCGGCGTAGCGGTGGAACTCTTCACCTCACTCGAGCAGGTCCCGGCCGGGTTCGGGCCGTCGGCGGTCACGATCGGCAAGTTCGACGGCCTGCACATCGGTCATCGCCGCGTGCTCGCCGCCCTGCGCGGCATCGCCAAGAAGCGGTCGCTGATATCGACCGTGATCACCTTCGACCGGCATCCGCTCGCCCTGCTGCGACCGGAGTCCTGCCCGCCGCCGATCTCGAGCAACGAGCAGAAGGTGGAGCTGCTGGAGTCGACCGGGATCGACGCGCTGCTCATGCTCGAGTTCACCCGCGAGTTCAGCGAGCTCACGCCGGAACAGTTCGTGGACTCGGTGCTCGTGGAGGTGCTGCACGCCGCCGTCGTGTTCGTGGGCGGCGACTTCCGCTTCGGCAACAGGAACGCGGGGGATGTCGCGCTCCTCACCGAGCTCGGCCGCACCCGCGGCTTCGAGGTGGTGTCGATCGACGAGGTGCTGGCGGATGACGTGGTCGCCGACGCGGGCCAGCCCGTGTCGTCCACCCTCATCCGCGACCTGCTCGCCCGCGGCGACGTGAGGAGCGCGGCCGAGCTGCTCGGTCGCCCGCCCGCCGTTCGCGCCATCGTCGTCCATGGCGAGATGCGGGGGAGGGCCCTGGGTTATCCCACCGCGAACCTGTCGCCAGACCACGAGGGGCTCATCCCCGCGGACGGCGTCTACGCTGCCCATCTCACGGTGGACGGCCGCACCATGCCGGCGGCGGTCTCCATCGGCAACAACCCGACGTTCGAGGGCGTGCCCGACAAGCAGGTCGAGGCGCACGTGCTGGATGAGGACCTGGACCTCTACGGCCGCAGGGTGCAGGTGGACTTCGTGGACTACGTGCGGCCGATGGTGAAGTTCGACGGCATCGACGCGTTGAAGGCGCAGATGTCCCTGGACGAGCAGCGGGTGCGCGAGATCCTGAACGTGCCGCGTGGCTGAGCCGGTCGCGGCCCGCCGCCCGCTCTGGGCCGGGCGCGTGATGGCCCTGCTCGGCATCGTGCTGGTCGCGTTCACCCTGCGCACGGCGGTCGGCGCGATCTCCCCGATCGTGGTGCAGATCGACAGGGATGTGCCGCTTACGGCCATCGACCTCGGGATCCTGGGTGCGGTGCCGCCGGTCTTCTTCGCGCTGTCGGCGCTCGTCACCGCCCGCATCGCGAAGCGCGTCGGCCTCGAGCGACTGCTCGTGTTGGCGATCGTCTCCATGATCGTCGGGCACCTGCTGCGCGCGATCGCGCCGGGGTTCGCCGTGCTGCTGCTCGGCACCTGCCTCGCGCTGCTGGGCGCCGGCTTCGGCAACGTGCTGCTGCCGCCGCTGGTGAAGCGCTACTTCCCGGACGCCATCGGCCTCGTCACCTCCCTGTACGCCACCCTGCTCGCCTTCAGCGCGGGCATCTCGGCGCTCGTGGCGGCCCCGATCGCCGACTCCGCAGGATGGCGCGCATCCCTCGGCCTGTGGGCGATCGTGTCCGGCGTGAGCCTGGTGCCCTGGGTCGCGGTGCTGCTCGAGCACCGCCGCGAGCGGGCACGGCTCACCGCGGCCGACGAGGCGCCCGAGATCGTCGAGTCGCCGCATCCGTTCGTCCGCAGCATCTGGCGCTCGCCGACCGCCTGGCGCATCGCGCTCATCCTCGCGGTCTCGGCCTTCAACATGTACGCGATGTTCGCGTGGCTGCCGCAGCTGGCGGTCGACACGATGGGCGTGACGCACCTGCAGGCCGGCGCTCTGCTTGCGCTCGCCAGCATCGCGGGGGCGCCCGCCGCGCTGATCATGCCGATCCTCACGGTGCGACTCAAGCGGGTCAGCATCCTCGTGTACCTGGGCGTGGCGTTCTTCGTGATCGCCGACCTCGGCATCATCTTCGCGCCGACCGCCGCCCCCGTGCTCTGGGTGCTGTGCGCCGGGCTGGGACCGCTGATCTTCCCGGTCTGCCTCACCCTCATCAACCTGCGCACCCGCACACCCCAGGGCTCGGTCGCGCTGAGCGGTTTCGTGCAGGCGGTCGGCTACGCGTTCGGCGCCCTCGGCCCCCTGCTGGTGGGGGTGCTGCACGACGCGACCGGTGGATGGCTCGCGCCCCTGCTCCTCCTGCTGGCGACGGCCATCGCCTGCGTATTCCTCGGCCTGAGGGTCTCCCGCCCGGTCTTCCTCGAGGACGAGCTGGCCGCCCGCTGACAGCTTTTCGGCGAGTTCTCTGCGGGGCAATGGGGGTCTTCGTCGTTTCTCCTTTGGCGGTGGGGTCGAGCGCGTCGGGGTCTTCGCCAAGAGGCAATCCGGCGGCGCATTGCGGTGGTGCGATCGGGTCGGGGTCTTCGCCCCAAGAGACTTCCGGCGGCGCATCTGCGATGCGTCGCTTG
>JAODAU010000064.1 GCA_025463615.1 Microbacteriaceae bacterium
TCCGGACGCCATCCCGGACAAACGGCTCGAGCTGCTCTTCGTCTGCGCGCACCCCGCCATCGATGCGGCCGCGCGCACGCCGCTCATGCTGCAGACGGTGCTCGGCTTCGACGCTGCGCGCATCGCGGAGGCGTTCGCGGTGCCGACCGCGACGATGGCGCAGCGGCTGGTGCGGGCGAAGCGCCGCATCCGGGACGCCCGCATCCCCTTCGTCGTGCCCGACCGCGGCACGATGGCCGAGCGCCTGCCCGCCGTGCTCGAGGCGATCTACGGCGCCTACGCGATCGACTGGCAGGGGGCGGAGGGCCGCCTCAGCGAGGAGGCGCTGTTCCTCGCCGTCACCACCGCGCGCCTGCTGGAGACGGAGCCGGAGGCCTGGGGGCTCGCCGCGCTGCTCATGCTCTCGCTGTCCCGGGCCGACGCCCGCCGGCGGGACGGCGCGCTCGTGCCCCTCGCCGAGCAGGACACCGCGCTGTGGAACCGCACCCGCATCAGCTACGGCGAGACGATGCTGCTGCGCGCCCGCGAGCTTGGGCCGGCGGGGCGGTTCCAGCTGGAGGCCGCCATCCAGTCGGTGCACTGCGCGCGGGCCGCGACCGGCGTGACCGACCTGGCGGCGCTCCGCATCCTGTACTCGCGGCTGGTCGAGGTCGCGCCGACGCTCGGTGCGCGCGTGTCGCTGGCGTCGACGATCGCCGAGCTCGACGGCCCGGCCGCGGGGCTCGCTGCCCTCGACGCGATCGAGGGCGCCGAGCGCTTCCAGCCCGCCTGGGCCACCCGCGCGCACCTGCTGGCCGAGTCGGGCGACACGGATGCCGCGGCAGAAGCCTTCGCCGAGGCGATCCGCCTCACCACCGACCCCGACCAGCGCACGCACCTCGAGGCACGTCGCGCGGGGTTGCACTAGGCGTTCGGAGCCGACCCCTCGGCCGCGCTCCAGCACTCGACCTGCCGATCTCCGGTGGCCCACGAATCCGAGCTCGGCGGGTACGCGACCGTCACGATCCCGTCCTTCTCCGGCGGCCCGCAGGTGGTGGTGATGAACGCATCCAGCTCGTCCTCCGACGGGAACGCTGCCCCGTCATCCTGCGTGAAGTAGCCGTTCGTGGCCTCGTGCCACTGGGGCTGTTTGGTGCAGTCGGAGACGCGTCCGGTCTTCGAGCTGAGCGGATCCGCGTCGACGGTCGCCGGCTCGGCGGTGTCGATGCAGTACGCGTATTTGTCCGTGTACCCCTCGAAGTCGCCGATGAGCTTGTAGATGTCGGTCGGCAGAGGGTCGAACCGGAGCGCGCTCACCGGGCTGCCGAGCGTGATGAGCGACACGTCGCAGCGATCCCAGCGGGCGCCCGCCTTCCACTGCGCGAGCGTGGGCAGGAAGTCGGTGAAGTAGAGGCGGTACTCGCGGTCGTCCAGGGTGGGGAAGAAGTCCTCGAGCCCGTCGGCGCCGCTGAGGCAGGTGTTCCAGGCGTCGGTCGCGACATCCGATCGCAGCTCGCCGTCCGTGCCCGGCTTCTGCCAGCTGGCGAGGTACATGCCGGAGAGCTTGTGCACGCGGTAGGTGTAGGAGTCGTGCCGGGTCGTGCACGGCACGGGCCGTCCGCCGGTCCACTCGACGTAGTCGGTGATGGTCGAGACCGACTCCGCCCAGCACTCGCCCGCCTTCGGCATGGTCGATCCAGCGAGCGCCCCGCCGACCTGTTTGACGACACCGTCGACGGCCGAACAGCCGGTCAGCACGAGCGAGACGAGCAGCAGCGCGAACACGCCGGCGAGCACACGGGAACGGGTTGCCACTCACGGGCCTTCCACTGGAATTGCCAAGATTCGTGAGCAGGCTATCGCATGCGAGGGTGCCTCACTCGACGAGTTCCACCTCGACATCCACGTCGCCCTCGGTGCCCAGGTTGTTGCGGTCGCGCACCGCCCGTTTGATGGGCAGAACGTAGCGCCCGTCGGCCCCCGGGAAGATCGAGGTCGACCAGGTCGAGCGCCCCACGGATGCCGTCACCGGCACCGACCCGAACCCCCGCGGCGGCAGCGGCAGCTGCGCGATCTCCTCGGATGCGTCGGCCGGCAGCGAGACGAAGTACCAGTTCTCGCGCGACTCCCACTCCCAGAGCGGTGCCGTGAACTCGAAACGCATCATCCCCTCATTGTCGCCCTCGCGCTTTGCGCGCGCACCCGCCACACTGGTGTGAGCGCGACGAGAGGCAGGCATGGCGGACAGCACGGATGCGAGCTCGGCGGCGAGGGTCGCGGTCTACATCGACTTCGACAACATCGTGATCTCACGGTACGACCAGCGCAGCAAGCGCGGGCAGTTCCATAAGGACGAGGCGCGGAGCTTCGACGCCCGCGCCAACCCCGATTCGGACATCTCCAAACGGCTCGAGGACGCCACGGTCGACCTGGGCGCGGTGCTCGACTTCGCCTCCTCGTTCGGCACCATCGCGGTGAGCCGGGCCTACGCCGACTGGTCTGTCGCGGTGAACGCGAGCTACCGCAAGCAGCTCGTCGAACGCGCCGTGGACCTCGTGCAGCTGTTCCCGGCCGTCGCGTCGATGAAGAACGGCGCAGACATCCGCCTCGCCCTCGACGTGGTCGAGGACCTGTTCCGGCTCGACGACCTCACGCACGTGGTGATCGTGGCGGGCGACTCCGACTACATCGCGCTCGCGCAGCGCTGCAAGCAGCTGGGCCGCTACGTGGTCGGCATCGGGGTGGCCGGGTCGACGAGCAAGGCGCTCGCCTTCGCCTGCAACGAGTTCGCCGACTACGACTCGCTGCCCGGCGTGGAGCGCGCGCTGCCGCCCGCCGTGGTGGAGCCGAAGGCGTCCGGCAGCCACTCGGCCAAGGCCCGCAACGAGAAGGAGGCGGCCGAGCTGCTGCTCGTGCGCGCCCTCGAACTCGGGCAGGCCAAGACCGACGAGGAGTGGCAGATCGCCTCCACCACCAAGAACCAGATGCTGCGCATGGACCCCACGTTCCAGGAGCAGGCGCTCGGCTTCCGCTCGTTCACCGGGTTCCTGCAGTCGCTCGACCGGATCGTCGAGATCGACAACTCGAACCCGTCCGCGCGGCGGATCCGCCTACGCCCGGACGTGAAGGTCTAAGCCTCAGCTCGTCTGCAGGCGGGCGGGAGCGGATACCGGCTGCTCGTTCCAGAGGCGGCGGCGCAGCAGCATCCGCTCCACCAGCGTCCACGCGGTCGTGACCGTGAGGTAGAGCGTGGCCGCCAGCGGCACCACCGCGGCGAACGCGATCGTGAGGAACGGCATCCAGCTCAGCACCTTGGTCATGGTGGCGGTGGCGGATGTCGCCCCCGGGTCGGGCAGCGCCAGCCGCAGCTGGGTGCGCCGCGTCATCCACGCCACCGCGCCCATGGCCGCGAAGAGTGCGAGGTAGAGCAGCGCGCCGGGCCACGGCGCCGACCCGCCCAGCGTGTGCAGGAACGACTCGCCGAGCGGCACCCCGAACAGCTTCTGCGTGAGCAGCGCGTTGGCGTGCCCGCCGATCGTCGCGCGCTCGAACAGCGCGTAGACGACCGCGATCACGGGCAGCTGGGCCAGGGCGGGCAGGATTCCGGCGAACTGCGACGCGTTCTCCGCCTTGTAGAGCTCCTGCGTCATCTGCGCGAGCAGCTGCGGATTCTTGGCGTAGCGCTTGCGCAGCGCCTGGAGCTTCGGCGCGAGCCGGCGGCGGGTGCCCTCGGCCTTCACCTGGGAGACGCCGACGGGGATGAGGGCCGCCCGCACCAGCAGGGTGAGGGCGACGATCGCGGCGGCCGCGGCGAGCGGTCCGGCGATCGGGGCGAGCAGTGAGACGAGACCCTGCACGGCGACGTACGCGCCGTTCAGGAGCGCCGCGAGGGGCGCGAAAGCAAAGAGGTCCACGAGAGATGTCCTTCGGAAGGGAAACGGATGGGGTGGCGTGTGGCCACCGCTCCGCCCCGCGAGGGACTAGACCGTGGCCGCGACCATCCGCGACGGCGCTCGTGAACGCCGACGCCCCGGGGTGTGCGGATGCTGCGGCGCGGGCACGGCGCGAAGGCTCTGCCGGCGCGCGTGCGACCGCGCCGGGCCGGAGGTGCTGATGCGGCGCGCGGCGCCGGCGGCATACTGCGCGGCGAGGCCGGCGGCGATGGCAACGGCGGCCACGCTCGCCACGACGGCGAGGGCCGAGCCGGCATCGAGCACGGCGAAGACGACGAGCAGTGTGCCCAGCATCACTCCGAGTCGCGCGGTCATGTCACGACGGTACCGTGTCATCCGTCCCCCTCGCATTCCTGTTCGCTGAAAGCGCGCGAAGGTTGGGAGTGTTACTCGGCGAGGATCAGGTAGAGGGCGCGACGGGTCTCGTCGAGCTTCTCCGCCGCGGCCTTGCGCTGCGCGTCGGTGGCTCCGTGACGGAACTGGCCGACGACACCCATGAGCTTGCCGACGCTCTCCCAGAGGGCTGCCGCCTCGGCGGTACGCGACGGGGTCGCGTCCCAGGCCTTGTCGAACTCCTCCTTGTGCTCCTCGACGTAGGCACGGCCCGCGTCGGTGAGCTCGAACTCGGTCTTGCGGCCCTCGCCGATGCTCACGATGAGGTCCTCATCGACGAGCTGCTGCAGGGTCGGGTACACCGATCCGGGGCTCGGGCGCCAGGCGCCGTCGGTCTTCTCGGCGATCGCCTTGATCAGGCCGTAGCCGTTCGACGGTCCCTCGGCGAGCAGCGACAGGATGACGGAGCGGATGTCGCCCTTGCCAGCCCTGCGCGGTCCGCGCGGCCCGAAGCCGCCACGCTCGAACCCGCCGGGGAAGCCGGCGCCGAAGCCACCGGGGAACCCGGGGCCACCGAAGCCGTGGCCGCGACCCGAGGGGTCGTGGTGTCGGCGCATGGCCTCGAACTGCAGGCGGTTGAAGTTGTCGTTGTGGTTGTGATGTGCGTTCTTCATGTGTAAGTCTTCTTTCAAGTCTGCTCGTATTCGAGCTGTCGCAGAACTTCTGCGATGTTCCAAAGATATATCGTTAAGAAGAAAAGCGCAACCCCTGATTTAATTCGAGCTGTGCCGCAGCTCCCGGAAGCCCCCTCGCCCACCTTCGTGATGTCCGGCGACGGGCTGCGCATCGCCACCTACTCGTTCGGTGAATCGGATGCCGCGACCGTCGTAGCCCTGCACGGCTTCGCCTCGAGCGCCCTCGCCAACTGGCAGAAGACGGGCTGGGTGCGCGACCTCACCCGCGCCGGCTACCGCGTCGTCGCGATCGACCAGCGCGGGCACGGCGCCAGCGACAAGCCGCACTCCCCCAATGCGTACTCGATGGAGCTGCTCGTCGCCGATCTCACGACCGTGCTCGACACGTACCTGCTCGACGAGGTCGCGCTCGTCGGCTACTCGCTGGGCGCGCGGGTGTCGTGGCATGCCGCACTCGAGCTGCCGAACCACGTGACGCGGGCGGTGCTGGGCGGCATCCCGGACGGCGATCCGCTCACCCGCTTCCGCGTCGATGACGCGCGTACCGCGATCGCGGCGGGCGGCGAGACCGGCGACCGGCTCACCGACGCGTACCTCACGATGGCGGCCGGCATCCCGGGCAACGACCGGCTGGCGCTGGTGGACCTGGTCGAGGGGATGCGGGGCGGGCTCCAACCGGACCCCGCCAACCCACCGCAGCAGCCGCTGCTCTTCGCCACGGGGTCGGAGGACCGCATCCTCGACGCCTCGCGCGCCCTCGCCGAGTCCGCGCCCCGGGGCGAGTTCTTCGAGATCCCCGGCCGCGACCACTTCAACGCCCCCACGTCGAAGCACTTCCGCGACCGGGCGCTGGCCTTCCTCGCCGAGCGCTAGCCGGCCAGCAGGTCGCCGGCGACCTCCAGGTACTGTTCGCGGTCGAAGTCGCTCTTGAGCGCGGCCTGCAGGATGAACCCCTGTCCCAGGCCGAGCATCACCGGAAGGCGCCGGGCGGCCCAGGCCTCCGCCTCCGCCTCGGACATCCCGCGCCGCTGTGTCGCCCAGGCGACGAAGTAGCCGCGGTAGGCCTCGCGCAGGTCGGTGAACACCTCGAGGGCGAGGTCGGCGACGTTCTGGTCGACCATCGCCATGCCCCACACCTGCACGAGCAGGCGCGTGTCGCCCTCGATATCGGTGGCGAGGCCGGCCAGCATCCTGCGGAGCACCTCGCCGGGCTCGGGCAGTTCGTCGCGCGAGGTGACGTCGGCGAGCTCGGCGATGCGGTTGGTGGTCGCCCGCCGCGCGACCTCGAGGATCACCTCGTGCTTGCTCGTGAAGTGGCCGTAGAACGCGCCGGCCGAGAGCCCGCTCTCGGCGATGATGTCGGCCATCGACGTCTGCTGCAGGCCCTTGGAGAGGAACGCGCGGCTGGCGGCGTTCGCGATCTCGTCGCGGCGCGCATCCTTGTGCTCCTGGCTGACCTTGGGCATTTCTCCTCCAAAACGAATGATCGTTCTTGACAATCGTATCGCGTCGGGCGCACTATAAAGAACGAACATTCGTTTTAGGAGTCTCCATGACAACCACACCCCAGCCCCCGCAGCACTCCTCCTGGCGACGCGCCATCGCCATGGGGATCGGCCTCGCCGCCGTCATCGGAATCATCGTGATCGCGTTCTCCTGGCCGGCCGTCACGTCGAGCGTCAAGGACCTGCCGGTCGCGATCGTCGGCCCCGACGCGCTCACCAGCCAGGTCGAGAAGGCCGTCGACGCGAAGGCGCCCGGCACCCTGAAGTTCGAGGATGCCGCCGACCGCGCCCACGCCGTCACCCTGATCAAGCACCGCAGCGTCTACGGCGCGATCGTGCTCGGCACGCAGCCCGAGGTGCTCACCTCCTCGGCCGCCAGCACCGTCAGCAACCAGCTGCTCACGGGCATCGCGGGCGAACTGCAGGGCCAGCTATCCGCCGCCTCGGCCGCGCAGGCCGCCGCGACCCACACCGCGCCCGTGCCGGTGACCGTCAAACTCACGGATGTCGTGCCTCTCTCCTCCTCCGACCCGCGGGGCGCCGGGCTCACGGCCGCGGCGTTCCCGCTCGTGCTGGGCGGCATCCTCGGCGGCTCGCTCATCACCGTGGTCGCCGTGGGCACCTGGCGACGGGTGACCGCGCTGCTCGTCTACTCGGTGGCGGCCGGGGCCGGGCTCGCCGGCATCCTTCAGGGCTGGTTCGGTGTGCTGCAGGGCGACTATTTCGCCAACGCGGGGGTGATCGGGCTCACGCTGCTCGGCATCGGGTCGATCATCGTCGGGTTCTCGTCGATCGTCGGGCGCGTCGGCGCCGCGATCGGCCCGGTGCTGTTCCTGCTCATCGCCAACCCGATCTCGTCGGCGACCGCGCCGCTCGAGCTGCTGCCCAAGCCGTGGGGTCTCGTGGGCCAGTGGTTCCCGCCGGGGGCCGGCTCCACGCTGCTGCGCGACGTCTCCTACTTCCCGCACGCGGCGATGGGCTTCCCGTGGCTCGTGCTCGGCGGCTGGGCGGTCGTGGGGCTCGCGCTCTCGATCGTGGGCCACCTCCGCACGCAGGTGGTGGCTCGCACGCTGCAGGAGCCCGATCCGGCCATCGCCCTGGCCTGACCCCTGCTCACGGGTTCGCGCCCGGCGGCCGGCCTGTCTACAGTGGACTGAATGGCCGGCCGTCACGCTCCCGCACGCGTGGCGCCTCCCACCCGCAGCACACGAGGCAGGCTCACGAAATTCCTGGCCACCGGCGCCGTCGGATTCGTGATCGTGGCGCTGGCCGCCGCGCTGATGATCCCTGTCGGCTCGGCCTCCGCCAACCTGCAGACGGCTGCCAGCCTGGTGAACACCCACACCCAGGCGATGGATGTCGCGGCCGACGTCACCCTCACGGTTCCGCCGCGCGACGGCTTCACCACCAGCCACGTGGTCGGCCAGGCCGGCCCGAGCACCACCGCCGTCGACGGCTGGGCCGCCCCCATCACCGTGCCGATCGTCTCGCCGTTCGGCCCGCGCGCGCCGATCTGCACCGCGGGCGGATGCTCGAGCCCGTTCCACAAGGGCGACGACTTCGCCGCCGCCTGCGGCACACCGTTCTACGCGGCATCCGCCGGCACGGTCGTCTCGGTGGGCGCGGCCGGCACGCTCGGCCAGATGATCGTGATCCAGCACCCGGGCGGCATCGAGACCGCGTACGCGCACATGTTCGCGAACGGGGTGCTCGTGGGGCTCGGCGAGCCGGTGAGCGCGGGGCAGAACATCGGCCTGGTGGGGTCATCCGGCGACAGCACCGGCTGCCACCTCTACTTCCAGTACAGCCAGGGCGGGGCGCCGGTGGATCCGGTGTCGGCCATGGCGGCACACGGCATCACGCTCGGCTGATCCGGCCGGCGTCTGCCAGCATGGACGCATCATGATCAGGATCATCGATGTGGCCTCCGCCACGACCCTCGCCCAGGTGCTGCCCGTTCTGCTGCTCGCCCTCATGGTGGAGCTGCGAAGACTAGAACTCCATCGACGCGGCAAGAGCATCCTGCGCACGCGCGTGCTGCTCGGCACGTTCTTCGGGCTGTTCGCGATCATCGAGACGGTGCTGGTGCTCTCCACCGACGGCCACCTCTACCCGTTCCAGTGGAGCGACCTGATCGCGTCGCTCGTGATCTTCGCGCTGCTGTTGCTGCTGTTCCTGTTCTCGATGATGGGCGACAAGCGGGAGCGCTGACGCTACCGCCACGAAACTGTCGCGCGCGTCGGATGCCGGTGCCACCATGGTCTCGACAAGGAGGCACGACCATGACAATCCTGAATCCCTACATCAGCTTCCGCGACAACGCCCGCGAGGCGCTCGACTTCTACCATGAACTGCTCGGCGGCGACCTCGTCGTCAGCAGCTTCGCCGAGGGCGGCATGCAGGTCGAGCCGGCCGAGGCGAACCTGGTGATGCACGGCCAGGTCACCGGCCCCACCGGCCTCGTGCTGATGGCCGCCGACACCCCGAGCCACATGGAGTACAGCCCGGGCACCAACATCCAGGTGTCGCTGAGCGGCACGGATGAAGCGGAGCTGCTCGGCTATTGGCAGAAGCTGACATCCGACGGCGGCACGGTCACCGTGCCGTTCGAGCGAGCCCCGTGGGGCGACATGTTCGGCATGGCCGTGGACCGTTTCGGCATCTACTGGCTGCTCAACGCCAGCGCAGCGTGACGCTGGCGCTCTGCGTGCTGCTGTGGGCGCATCCGGGTCAGGAGGATGCGCTCGCGTCCTACGAGGACGACGTGCTGTCACTGCTGCCCCACCACTCGGCACGCCTGCTGCAGCGGGTTCGCTCGATTGAGCCGGGGCATCCGAACGAGGTGCAGCTGTACGAGTTCCCCGATCAGGCTCGGCTCGACGCGTACCTGGCTGACCCGCGCCGCACCGCGCTCTCTGGCCGGCGCGACGCCGCGATCGCCCGCACCGAGCTCATTCCCGTCGAGCACGTCGGCAACCCCGATCGCTGAGCAACCCGGTCGCTGAGTTCTCGAAGCGCCGAGTGGTCACTTTTGCCGCTTTATCTCGCAATGCGGAGCCAAAAGTGACCACTCGGGGACCATTTAGAACGGGACCGGCCCATCGCGGTCGGTGAAAGT